>JAYSTZ010000731.1:0-16189 GCA_043719365.1 Verrucomicrobiaceae bacterium
AAGCTGTAGGTGCCGAATGCAACCGTCATTTCTCCATCGCCCATCGGATCCACATGGATGATTTGAGTCTCCTTTGTCAAATTCTCCAAAGTGCCCGCGAATTCCGTGACTTGGAGTTCGTCCGCAAACATGATCACTTGCAGCAAATCGTGATTAACGAGGTCTTCGAACTTCACATCGAAAGTTCCATCCGGACGGGCCGGAGTCGCGCGTTTCGTGACGGAAACCTCGCCTGGATCGATGGATGGAAGAGCGACCAGCGCATCGCGAACCTCATTCGCCGTCGCGTTGTAAGGAAGCTGCTTGGTGGTCTCCGTGACTCCGTTCTCCGTGTATTGAATGCTAAACTTGAACGGTGCAATCGGCAGGAAGCTGTGGACTTCATTCTGCCCCGTTGCCACGTTTCCGGTCTCTGTGACTGGCAGCGCGGAGTTTCCTACACCGTTTGCAATCTCCGTGGAAAGCACGTCAAAGAACTCCTGACCAATAATCTGCACCTGATTATTCGGATTTACAAAATTGATTCGATAACCATTTGGGCTTGCCGGCCCCACGGTGACGCCACCCACCGCCTGGATAAAGCTCAAACCGTTGAGTGCCGTTTGCACTTCAGCAGGTGTCGCAGTGAGCGGGAGCGGACCGGTAACTTGCGAATCGATGTTCACGGAGAACAGCCCCGTCTGATCCCCATTCGCTCCAAACGTGATGTTGAGATTCGGGTCTGTTCCCGTCACGGTCACCGTGCCAGTATTTCCAAGACCAGTCGCTTTCACCGAAGCAAGGCCGTTCAATGCAGCCTCGATTTCGGAGGCGGTTGCGTCTTTCGCGATCGCCACAGTTTCCTGTCCTTGGAAAATGAACGTGAACTGTGCGCCAACAGGCAGAGCCCGGACCGACGTGATATCAATCGACTGCACCTCTGGACTAAATCCGGTGCCCGGTGTAGTCTCGGTTGCGGTGATGGAAAGCCCCCCGAACTCAAAGTGCTGCTGCGATCCCGGCAGTGCTGTGAGGAATGCGCCTTTCGAGTCCTTCAAAAGGTTCGATCCATTCAGGTAGATGTTTTCCACCTTGGCCGCGAGCTTCGGCGTCACACCGTGGCCGGCCACAATGTTCGAAATTGCATCGGCGTTGACGATGGTGACGCTGCCGTTCACTCCCTCTTTGGCACCCGCGCCGCCCGCACCAGCGAAAATTCCGCCCATAGTGTTGAATCCGTAAATTTCCCCATCGCGGACTCCGATGTCGTGCCCAAGCACGGAGATATTGGATACGCTTCCGCCAAGTCCGCCAGACTTGAGCGCATCGCCGCCATCGCCAGCCGCTATGTGGCGGAGAATTGCATCCGTCGAAACATCGACGATCGACACGCCCTTCACATTTCCGCCCTTCGAGCCCTTGCTTCCTTGGGGCGCATCGCCGCCGTCGCCGCCGCGAATTGTCACGTCCACTCCCAAGTTTCCGCCCCGCTGCAAAGCGAGATTCGTGATCGACCCTCCGTCCGCGCCTTTTGTCAAGGCACTGCCGCCATCACCTGCACGGATGATCGTATCGCCAAGGTCATTGCTGACCGCTCCACCGACGTTCGAAATCGAACCGCCTTTTCCGACCGTCTTGCCGTCCGCAGAGGCCGAACCGTTTCCTGCTTGGATGAGAATTTGTCCATTTGGAGTCGGCACCAAAGTCGCCGCCGTGCTGCCGTAGCCAAGATTGGAGATGGAGCCGCCCGCACCGCCGCCACTTCCGTCTCCTGCTCTGACCGTCACATCGTTCTGCGCAAAAAGCCCCGCAAGCTGCGTGGTGGTTCCCGCGATGCTGCCACCAGCGGCGGCCTTCACTCCTACGGCACCCGCGTTTCCGGCAATGAATTCTCCCGTGCCCCTGCCGGCAAATACGCCCGCCCCAAAAATGCTTCCGCCACGACCCGCAGCAGCGAGCGCTCCAGTTCCCAAACCACCCTCACCTGCGACCACGGAGCAGAACCCAGGGGTGTTGATGCTCAGTGTATCAATGGTCCCGCCAGCGCCGCCGGCCTGTCCTTTTCCAACGCCATCGCCGCCCACGCCTCCTATAACGGTGGTCGATGCCTCGACATCCGCCGGCATTCCGCCGACGATCTTCCGGACCTCGCCAGAAAGCGCTACTTCGATGTTTTTCATTCCGCCCGCAGCACCGCCTTTTCCTTTGAGCGTCGCATCCCCGCCGTCGCCCGTAATGAGCGTTGGCTCAATGTTCAAACCAACAATCGAGAAACTCGTCATCAAACCGCCCGCGCCGCCGCCCTTATCGCCGTCGCCGCCGTTCCCGGTGCGAATCGTCATCAGATTCAAAATTCCACGCGTCGCGTTCGCATCGGTGTCCAGAATGGAGACACCGGCCACCTTGCCGCCAGCGCCGCCGCGACCGCCAATGCTGTCGCCGCCACTGCCTTTGATCCCGTTATTAATGTCCAGGACGTTCACGTCACCCGTCACGGTGAGCAACGAAATATCGCCACCTTTTCCGGCATTCCCGGCATTTCCGTCGCCGCCGATTCCCGCATTGAAGGTAACGGCATCCACTAGCACGCCATCCCGCTGTTCGATGAGGACCGAAAGCAAATCCCCGCCTTTGCCGCCCGTTTTCCCATCGCTACCATCGCCGGCCTCAACTTGAATTTGACGACCCAGAACCTTCATCGAAGAAATTGAGCCGCCCGCGCCACCGACACCGAGCCCTGAGGAAGAGCCGCCGTCGCCCGCACGCAATCCGATGTCGGACCCAAACGAGGACTCTACGTTGCGAACCGCCGATTTGAAAATCGAGCCGCCGACTCCAGCCTTCCCGCCAGTCGCAAGGACCGAATCGCCGCCGTCGCCACCCGTAATCAGAAGTTCGTCACCGGCGCCCTCGGGCGTCGACACCAAGATGTCCAAAGCGCTTACGGAACCGCCCGCACCGGCGACCTTGCCATCTCCACCGATTCCACCCGCGATCGTTATGTTGTCGCGCAGAATTCCGTTACTCAGGATCACTCTGCCATTAAGCACTGTGTAGCCCACGAAAATATTGGACACTGCACCACCCGCACCGCCCTTACCGCTGGTGGAATCTCCGCCCAGTCCCGCGAGGATCTGCACCTGATCATTCGCAGTAAAATCGATTGCTCCGCCTACAACCAAATCGCTGACAGAACCGCCTGCGCCGCCGTTCTTTTTCGTCGGGCTGGTCGTCCCGCCATCACCAGCCTTGATCGTGAACCCGTCGAAATCGTTTCGAACCGTGATGCCCTTGATCAGTCCGCCCTTCGCGCCTTCGCCCCCGACCCCAGCCTCCATGCGGTCTGTGATAGAGTCCACCAATACTTTTTGAATCGTGCTTCCAGCCTTCCCGGAAGCCGGCGAGAAATTGAACAGGCCGTTCCCGCCGGGGGTGTCCACAATCACTCCGCCCGCGCCGATGTATTTCGGGAAAAAGTCAAATGTTTCGCCGCTCCCCGCAGAACCCGCCAGCACCGCACCGACATCACCGCTGATGACCACGTTGGCGATGTTGCCGCTTGCCATCACCTTGCCGCCGACCCGCTCTGGGATGCCGCCGTTTGAAATCGTGGACCCCACCGAACTTCCGATCGTAAAACCTCCGACATTGATGCCGGGCAGCGAAGCCCCGGCCATCGTGAGAGTGTCATCCTCCAGCGCTTTTGTGCCCTGCTCGTTCAGGTTGAAAACAATGTCGCCCGACAATGCCGCTTTCACCTCAAACCTCGCACCGTTGCCTGCCGCGATTCCGACAATCTCCGACTCGCCAACTTCATTGTCCCGCACTCCGTTGGAGTCCGGCTTATCGATAAAAAACAGCACGATGTTTCCCGCCTGGACGGAAATAAAATCATCCGCTGGAAGTCCGCTCACGCCGCCGCCATTTCGAAACAACTGAAAATGGTCCCCTGCCGAAAGGCGGAGATAAAATGTATCAGCGGCTCCGATGAGACCCGGGCCGACCGCACCGGAGATCGGGTCCAGAGCATTGTCCTCCGTATTCACGAACGGTGCCTCGTTATAGTCGGTGTCTTCGCCGATACCGGCGTTGGGGATTCCCGCGAAGATGACCCGAGCAGGCGCGATTCGGGACTCAAGGACTTCGATTTGGCGGTTGGAAAAAGGTTTCATGTGGGCGAAATTTGTTGCTGTGGAACTACTACCCTGTTTATCGACTCGGGCAATAACTTTTTAAACTTTTTATCTAACTGCACTTTCATCAACCTCCGACAGCTTTGCAGTGGGTGATAATATTTACATTAGAACTAAGGGGAAACTCGAAAAATATCGGAGAATTTCCGATCGAACGTGGCCGCCCGGTTTCTCCGGAGCGGCCACGTCATTTCGATTGGAACTGGAAGGGTTCCATTACGATTTCAACTCACCCTCATACACAGAATCGGCAGAACCGGCGAGTGTCTTAGGGAGAAATCAAAAACCCTTCCACTCGCGACTATCCGCGAATGCGCTTCTGGAGATCGAGCTCGATCACGCCGAAACGCTGCTCATAAGCTGCGAGTGTGGCGTTCAGGTTCAGGCAGAGGCGCTTGGCTGCATCCGGTGTCATGATGACACGGTTGTCGAGCTTCACTGCGTCTGTAGGAGCCGGGTTGTAAGGATCGCTATTCACGCCGAAAGTCAAATAGACCTCGTTGATGTTCGCCGCGATTCCGACTACGTTTGCGTAGCTGGTCTTGAGGCTGGTCGTGTCAACTTGGATCTGTGGCTGTGCTGCCGCTGCGGCTTGTGTTTCTTCGCTCATGTTTTTTTGTTTTTGTGTGTTTGTTTACGGGTTGAGGGCGGGTTCGATAACTGAGGGGTCTCATCGCTGCAACCGGTTTTTCACGGAAATGCAGAACATTTGCACGATTTCATGTTTCTTCTCGCACGAATCGCCCTTTTTCACCAAAGCACCATCCGCTCGATGCCCGAAAACTTCGCCAAGACTATTACTGACGCTCCGGATACGCCTTTTGACATTTCGTTGCGCCCGCCCGCTTTCACCGAATTTGCAGGGCAGGAAAAAGTGCGCGAGCAACTCCTGGTCATGGTGGAAGCAGCGAAGCAGCGCGGCGATGTGCTTGAGCACGTCCTTCTCTCAGGCCCCCCGGGACTCGGCAAAACCACGCTCGCCCACATCCTCGCACAAGCCATGGGTGTCGGCATTCGCTGCACATCCGGGCCGACGATTGAAAAAGCGGGAGACCTCGCAGGACTGCTCACCACTTTGGAGCGCGGAGACGTTTTGTTCATCGACGAAATCCACGCGCTCTCCCGCGTGATCGAAGAATACCTCTATCCTGCAATGGAGGACTACAAACTCGACATCATCATCGACCAGGGACCGAACGCACGCTCTGTGCGGCTCAATCTCCCGAAGTTCACACTCGTCGCCGCCACGACTCGCGCCGGCATGATTACAGCCCCGCTCCGCTCCCGCTTCGGCATGACGACGCGGCTCGACTACTACACCGCCGAAGAACTGCAAAAAATCGTCCTCCGCAGCGCCAGCCTGCTCTCGATCGTGGTTGATGAACTCGGTGCATTGGAAATCGCCGCGCGCTCCCGAGGCACACCGCGCGTTGCAAATAATCTCCTGCGCTGGGTCCGCGATTTTGCACAAGTCCGCGCCGATGGAAAAGTGAACCGCGAAGTCGCCGATGCAGCCCTCACCATGCGCGATATTGATCGCGAAGGCCTCGATGAAATGGACAAACGACTGCTCGAAGCGCTCGTGCTGAAATTCGACGGCGGGCCTGTAGGAATCAGCTCCCTCGCGGTGGCAGTCGGTGAAGACGACGGCACACTCGAAGATGTGAACGAGCCGTATCTCATCATGCAGGGCTACATCAAACGCACGCCGCAGGGCCGCGTCGCCACCCCGCGCGCATACGCGAAACTCGGACTCACTGGCGTCAAGAAAACAGGCGAACTTTTCGGATAATGGTACCGGCGCTGTTGACCACCCTTTTGTGGAGTTGCTCGTCCGTGTGTGCCGCGCGCTCGGCGAAGCTCATAGGCGGCAGTTCCGCGAATCTTTTTCGCATGTTGATCGCGGCGATCCTGCTCGGGATTTGGGCACACAATTTCGGCCACGGCCTTGGAGGCGCAGCACTGCCGTGGTTTATCGGGAGCGGACTCGTAGGCTTCGGGCTCGGCGACGTCGCTATGTTTGCCGCGCTTCAGCGCATCGGACCGCGCCTCACCATGTTGCTCACGCACTGCATCGCCGCACCACTCGCGACGTTCACGGAATGGGTGTGGCTCGACTCAAAACTCAGCGGCTCACAAATCTTCTGCGCAATCGTGATTCTCGCCGGAGTGGCTCTGGCGCTTGCTCCAGACCGTGGAGAAGCCATTCCGCGCAAGACGTTTTGGATCGGCGTCGTATTCGGACTCTTCTCCGCGATGGGCCAGGGCTTCGGCTCCGTGCTCAGCAGAAAAGCGAACTTCGCAGCCGCAGCCGCGGGGCAGTCGGTGGACGGCGGGACGGCTGCGTATGAGCGGATTCTCGCAGGCATCGTCATCGCGTTTATCTTTTTCCTCTTCCTGCGAAAACGCGACGCGACGCCCGGACCCGGCGTCTGGCCAAAGGCGTGGGCGTGGATCACCGCAAATGCGCTCGCCGGACCAAGCATCGGCGTCGCCGTCTATCAATGGGGCGTAGCGACAGTGGACCAAATCGGCATTTTAATGAGTATCGTCGCGACCGTGCCCGTAGTCACCCAATTCCTCGTCTGGTGGCTAGACGGCCAGCGACCCACCGCCCGCACCCTCCTCGGCGGATTCGTCGCAGTCGCGGGTCTCATCGCGCTCGGCTACGCCAAACAAGGCTGACGGAGGCATCAAACGTAATTCTCGCCTCTCTGCTTTCCAATCGTGGGGCCGCCTTTGAGATTCTGCAAAAGCTCCGCCGTGGCGAATGGCGGCTGGTTCTCAGCAATCATCTCCTCCTCGAATACGAGGAAGTCCTCAAACGCAATGCCACTCCCCTCGGAATGACATTCGATGACGTGGATCGGTATCTGAACGCCATCGCCACTGCCGCTGACTGCTTCGAACTTCCCGCTCCACAGACTCCACGCCTCCTCGACCCCGACGACGAGCCGCTCCTCCGCCTCACGGAGGCATCCGGCGCACGGCTCATCACCACGCACAACCTCCGGCACCTCCGTCCTGCGGAGGCACACGGAATCGCCGTCTTGCTCCCGCGCGATTTCCTACGCATTATTAAAACACAACCATGACCACGCTCCAAGCCAACATCCCCGACGACATCCATGAAGCCGTCCTCGCCCAAGCCGGGCGCGAACACATCAGCGTGGATGATCTCGTCTCGCGCACACTGCGCGCAGCCATCGCCCTCCCCCTCCTCGGCCTCACCGTCCAAGAACGCGCCGCGCGCGGAAATTGGGAGGATTTCGACCGCATCATGTCCCATGTCCCCGACGCCCCGCCGGTGCCGGGGGATGAGCGGTGATCCTCGCTCTTGCCTACCCACCCGCTCTCCCTTACTTTCAAAAACCATGAACGCCGCCGATGAATTCGTGGACTTCCTTGTAGGAAATATCCCGTCGCCAAAGCTCGCTAACTTTCATTCCTCAGAAAACGCCCGCCGTCGCGTCTGGATGCTGATTGAGAAAGAAAAAGAGCCTGGACTTCTCCCCGAAGAAAAACTCGAACTCGAAGACTACCTAAAGCTCGAACACCTGCTCGTCCTCGCCAAAGCCAAAGCCCGGCTGTCCTCCCAAAATGGCGGATAGCGTCAGCAAAACTCTCCGAAGAGAGATTGCCGAGAGGGCGGGAGACAAATGTGCATACTGTCTCACTCCCGAGTGGATTTTACTCGCGGGATGCGAAGTCGATCACGTCATCAGCCGCAAACACGGCGGCATCACCGACGCCTCGAACTTGGCTTTTTCATGCGCCCGCTGCAACCGCGCCAAAGGCTCCGATGTCGGCTCCATCGTCACCACCATTGGGCAGTATTGCCGCTTGTTCAACCCTAGGATCGATCTCTGGAAGGAACACTTCGCCATCGAAGGATCGCAACTGGGAGCCAAAACCGACGTCGCGCTGGTGACTATCAAGATGCTCCATTTGAACGACCCAGAGCGACGAGCCGAGCGAGCGACGCTCCAGCAAATTGGAGAATACGTAAGATGAACTACACCGACCCAGAAACCGTCCCGCCCGTCTGGCAAATTGGCGACGTCATCCTCGACCGCTACGAGGTGCAGCAAATCTTCACCAGCGGCGGCATGGGGCTGGTCTATCGCGCAGACCATCGCGGCTGGGGCATGGCCCTCGCGGTGAAATCGCCAAGGCCCGAATTCCTCCAAACCACCGGGCAAATCGAGAGCTTCGAGCGCGAAGCGGAGACGTGGGTGAATCTAGGACTGCATCCGCACATCGTCAATTGCTACCACGTCCGCCGCCTCGGCGCCATCCCGCGCATCTTCGCCGAGTTTGTGGAAGGCGGCACGCTCGCCGAAGCTCTACGAAGGCGGGCCGGAGCAGGCGTTGAAACGCATCCTTGATGTCGCCATTCAGTTCGCGTGGGGCTGCACTACGCGCACGGGAAAGGACTCGTGCATCAGGACGTGAAGCCGGGGAACATCCTGACGACGGCAAAAGTGAGCGACTTCGGCTTGGCGAGCATCCGGCGTGTCTCCGCCGACGACACCGCTGTCGCGCCACGCGACCGGAGCATCTCCTCCAGGCGAAGCGCTGGTGATGAAAACATAATTGCACACGCCGTGTAACTTTTTGTGGACACTTTCCGATTCGCTCGCTACGCATCGGCGCATGAAACCGATTGAGATAGTTTTGAAGGCCGTTTTGGACGCGCACGCTGGCGACGCACAATTGCTTGCCGTCCAACTCAAAGCGTCGCCCGTTTCAGTTCACAGATGGATGATCGGAGCGGCCAAACCCCGGCCAGCATACGAGGCCAAGTTGAGGAAGATGTATGCGGAGTTTGAAAGCGAAACCTCAGTGCTCAGGGAAGACCCGCCTCGCTACCGCGTAGCCCCGCATCACCCAATGATTACGGAAGCGGTGGACGCCACATTGAAGTCCATTCGTGAGATACTTCACAAGCGCGCCCAACTTTCTTCCCGCAGTCAGGCGCTCGACGAACTTTCAAAGCTGCTTTTCGCTCACATCGAAGGGTTGAGGAGTGGAACGGGCGGGATTTCCAAATACACGGTTGTCGCGACTGACTCCGGCTTGGCATCGGCGCTCAAAAGTTTTGTGGACGACAAGATTCATCGGAGCTTGCCTGAATCTCTGGCTCACAGCGTGGATATTCGGGACTTCGAGCTACGGTTGAAACCGCAGGAAACAGAACTGGCTGCCGAACTCATCGAGTGTTTTGAATCGCTCCAGCGGCAAACATCTTCGTTCAACTTTTCCGGCTTCGACATCTTGAACGAGGTCTTCGGAAAGTTTCTCGCAGACTCGTTCATTGATGAGAAAGAACTGGGGCAATACCTCACGCCGCCCGAGGTCGTTCGGTTCATGGCTGGCTTGGCGATTCATGGATTAACGGCTTCGGAGCTACATACCATTTGCGACCCGAAACGCTGCTCGGACTTCGGCCTGATCCTCGATCCTTCGTGCGGTGTGGCTTCGTTCCTTGCTGAATTTGTGCATCAGCTCAGCGACCGAGTGGAAGAGCCGAGTCAGAGGCAAACGTGGCTGAAGGCCATGCTGGGTGACGTGATAGTTGGCATAGACAAAAGCGAACGAATGGTGCGGCTCGCATTGACCAATCTCGCAATGTTTGGGTTCCCGATGGCGAGGCTTTTCCTTTCCAACTCGCTGGCTCGAACGGGAGCGGATGCCACGCTGACCGACAGCCTTTCCGGCAAGGTAAAACTCATCCTGACCAACCCGCCTTTCGGAGCCACTTTCCAAGGCAACGATTTGGTGAAATACAAAATAGCGACGCAATGGGCGCGTCGTTTTCCCGGTCGCGTGGATTCCGAAATTCTATTCGTGGAGCGATACCTCGATTGGCTGGCTCCCGGCGGGCAACTGCTTGCCGTCGTCCCGGACAGCATCCTCACAAACAAAGGGGTGTTTGAAGACCTCCGGCGCGGAATCGCGAATGACGTTGAGCTTTGCTCCGTCGTCTCGCTGCCGAGCGTGACCTTTGGAGTTGCCGGAACCACGACAAAAACTTCCATCCTTCACCTTCGGAAAAAATCCAAAGCGAATGGCGCATCGCATCGCACGGCATTCGCTGTTTGCAAAGACATCGGGTTCACCGTGGCGACCAAGGCCAATCAGCGCATGAAGGTGGTGCAAGGTGAGGGCGATCTCCCTCGGATACTCGACGAGATTGCACTGCAATCCACAGAGCCTAGTGACGTGCGCTGGCTTCAAGATGCGCAGCTTCTTGAAAGATGGGATGCACAGCACCACGCCTCATTGTCAGCGGAGATCGAGCAGCGAATCAACAGCAAGGCAGATGGAGACCTGTATGTCTCTGACCTCGCCGAGTTGATTGATGAGCGTGCCGACCCTCGGCGTTGGGGAGGGAAACAATTCAACTACATCGAAATCTCGGACATCGATTCACAAACCTGCGTTGTCTATTCCAACAGTATCGAAACCACAGCCGCGCCCAGCCGCGCCCGAAAACTCGTCAAAACTGGCGATGTGCTCGTCTCCACAGTCCGGCCTGATCGCGGTGCGGTGGGCGTGGTAGGCCCGCATCAGGATGGCTCAGTCTGCACCACCGGCCTTGCGGTATTGCGTCCGACTGGAATTGACTCACTGACTTTGGCCTATTTGCTGAAAAGTGAGTTCGTAATCACTCAGTTAATGCGCAACAACGTCGGCATCGCCTATCCGGCAATCAATGAGTCATGCTTGTCGAGTGTGCTGCTGCCGGTGAAACGGGCAGACCTTCAAAAACTCCAACGTCAAGCGAGCGCAATCGCGGAGGCCGAGGAGCACCTCCACAAGATTAGGAGCGTGTTCAACGAGGCCATCGCCGACGCCGGTTCGGCGTGGCGGCAAATGAGCCTCACGCCAGCTTCCAAACCTCATCCAGCGAGCGAAACCACTTCCCGTCGCCAATCTCGCAAGTCGGGTTCTGGTTCACATGCTCAGGATACTTTCCAGCTCGCGGGAGGCCATGCGGCATGACGTCGGCTGGAACAGAACGCGCAAACGCGAAGTCACGAATGTTGCCCGAGCGAAGGAATAAACTCACGGCGAAGAAATCCTGCGTGGCGAACTTGCAACTGCTCGTTGGGTAGCCCTTTTTGGAATCCTTGCTGTGAATCAAACGGGCGAACCGGGTGTTCGTGCCCCACAACGATTTCGCTTCCAGCTTTCTCGTGACACCCGCCTTCGAGACCTCGAAATCAAAGTAGGCATACCCGCCGATATGCTGCGCCATATCCGCAGGCATCCGGCGGACGCCAAAGCCGTCTTCCTTGAGCTCTTGCACCAACGAGTATTCCACCAAACCGCTGAGAACTTTTGCGGAAGCTCCGTACTGATCCAATTCCCAGAAATCGACAGATGAAAGCTCGGCAAGAGCACTCTCGATTACAGACTTTTTCCCACCTGTTCCGCAATAAACCTCTCCCACGGCAACACGCGCGGCGTTGTCCACGGTGAGAATGCGGCCTTTCGCAAGCTCGCGCCAAACGCCGCCGTCCTTGTAGGCTCTCGGCACGAATTTTCCCGTGCATCCCGGAGCAATCAGGTCTTCGCAATCGCTGTCCAAGGCGATTGTGAAACTTGCTCGGTGGTGTTTCTGCCCCTCGATTCTGGTGATGGACTTGTCGAGCGTCTGAATCGGAATCAGCAACGGACAAAGAATACTCTCTATCGCTTCCGGCGTAGCGCCACCATACCGCTTGGTCAGTCGTTGAAAAAGAGATTGGTAGTCAATGGGCATAAAAGTGGGCGCAAAAGTCGGCAGATAAGCCGTATTGCAGAGCTTGATTACGGCGGCGAGCATCTTGTCGTAATTATTAAGAATGTTTTGCAAGTGATCGCTCAAACCCATCTTCCGGCGGTGACAGTCGAGCCGACGTGGTATTATTAAACGATGATGAAACTGACTTGCGGCAATTTACTGACATCGCCTGCGGAGGCGCTCGTGAATACGGTGAACACGGTGGGCATTATGGGGCGCGGGATTGCGCTTCAATTTAAGCAGGCGTATCCGGCGATGTTTCGCGAATACGAGCGGGCCTGTAAGGCGGGCGACGTGAGGCTCGGAAAGGTGCATGTTTTTGACCTTGGCGAGTTGGCGGGCGGCCCGCGCTGGATCATCAATTTTCCCACGAAGGCGCACTGGCGGGCGGGGAGTCGGATGGTGGATATTGATGCGGGGTTGAAGGATTTGATGGAGACGATTCGCAAGCTGCACATTCGTTCGATTGCGATTCCTCCGCTGGGGTGTGGGAATGGCGGGCTCGATTGGGATGATGTGCGTCCGCGAATCGAGGCGGCGCTGGCGGAGGTGCCGGAGGTGGAGGCGCTGGTTTACTCTCCCGCCGGAGCGCCGGAGGCGGCAGTTCACTCCGCAATCCAGCCGCGGCTTCGATAGACCTGCCAGCCCACTATCTCGTGCATCCAAATGCTGATTTTTTCACAGCCGGACCAGCTCGGCACTTTGAACTCCATCGGCCCGTCCGATGTGCTCACGGTAGTGAGGAAATTGCACGGCACGGGAACGACATCCACGCCTGCAGTTCGGAACGTCGCAGCCGCGCGCTTCATGTGAAATGCGGACGTTACGAGCAGCACGCGCTTCCATCCTCGCTCGCGAATCAGCTTCGCAGTTTTTTCCGCTTCGTCGCGAGTGTGCCGATTCACGCCGAAACTGATCACCTCCGCGCCGGGCGGCAGCTTCCATGATTCCAGCCACGCTATCACCGAGTCGGCCTCGGATTTCACATCGCCATCGATCAACATGCCGCCGCCGCCGAGGCACAGTGCGCGGGCTTTTCCGAGCCGCATCAGTTCGAGTCCCATCAAAATGCGATCGCCCGCTTTGGTGAGGTGAACTCCCGACATCTCGTATCGCGAAGGCTCCGTGCCTCCTCCGAGGACCACCACCGCATCGCATTCCGGCAACGACTCGATTTTCACGCCCGCCCACGGCTTTTCCATCCCGCGCAAAAGCCATCCCGGAAAGTCCGTGCTCCCGCACAAAGTCACCAGCGCAACGAGCAGCGCCATGCACGCGCCCATGCGCCACTGCCTTTGACGAAAAAGGACAATCGTGAAGACGATGAGCACAAGCCACAACAGCCCCACAGGCTCAATGAGTGCCAGCATCTGGCGCAGGATAAAATCGAACATCGCCACATCGCTACGCAATCAGCGTGCGCGCGTGGAGTCTGAATTACGGATTCTGCGTCGCGCGGAGCCGGAGAAATCCCTGCGGCTGTCCGGCAGGCAGCCGCGTTTCGATGAGTTCCGTGCCGTCCGTCATCAGCGTCGCCGAGACGGGCGCGATCTGCGACCAGTTCGAAAGATTCGTCGCACTTTCCACAGCAACGCCCAGCCCTGCAAAGCGGACGGATCGTTTATACTTCAGCACGAGCTGGCCGCTGGTCGCGAAATACGGCTGCGGGCCGACCTCGAAAACAGCGGGATTTCTCCCGAGCACAGCTTCGAGGATATTCGGCGTCCCGTCGGCATCGGGGTCATCCAAGAGCCCCTGCGCTCCCGGCGTCTGCGCTGCTGCCCATGAGGAAAATGTGGTCACGGCAGGAAGGAGCGTCATCTTGCCATTGCGCATCGTAACTTCGGAACTCACGACGGTCTCGGCAGTAAAACCGGTGAACGAATCCGAGCAGTCCGACCAGCGAAGACCGAGTGCCTGCGCGGTGTTTCCATTTTCAATGTAAAACCGATAACCACCGCCCGGTTTTTTCAGCATCATGCCACCTTCCTTCGCGTTAAAACCAAGATGCTGCGCGACGCTCCAGCCCGTCAGCAGATTCGTCGAAGTCGTGTGCTTCCACGCGCCGCCGAGCTGGAAATCGACATAAACACCGTGGTATATCTCGCCTTCTTTCCAGCAGTAAAACTCGTTCGTATTCGCCCCCGGAAGCGCGAGCGGGACCGGCGTGCTCCACGTTGTCCACGCGGTGTTCGTAGGCCGCGTGACGTAAGTGTGCATGTGCGGATTCGGGCTAAAGCCGGCGCTTTGGAGCGCGATGGAAATGAACAAATGCACGATCCCATCGCCATCGCGAAACCAACACGGATTCCACGTGAGGTTGGAGGAAGTCGCTCCGGCCACGGGGATCTGAATATTGCCGAGGTAGGTCCAGTTGATGAGGTCCTGCGACTTCACAAGTCCGAACGCTGTGTGATTGCCGTAAGTCCCCGAAGTGAACGCGACCCAGAACCAGCCGTTGTCGAAAATGATCGCCGGATCACGCACGACATTCTCGAAGCCCGCCCAGCCCGGAGGCTGCCACACGGGCTGCCCGCTATTGATTGAAGTCCAAGTCAGCGTATCCGGCGACGTCGAGATATACAGCCGCTCATCCCCTCCTCCGCTGTTCGCCTTGAAGTGCGACATGACGTAACGGGCATCCGCCGGAATGATCTGCGCATTCACAGCGAACGCGGCGAAAAACAGGACGGCTATGGTGCGAGAAATGTTCACGAAGGTGGCAGGAAAGACCGCCCTTTCGACCATGTGCGCAAGTGGAAAAACTCCGCAATCGTAGCTGCGACATCACCGAAGCTCTCGCGGGTGCCCAGCGCTGCAGCAGCGCCACCGTGCATGACGATCAGCGGCACTTCTTCCCGCGTATGATCCGTGCCGTGATGAATCGGATCGTTCCCGTGATCGGCCGTGATGATGACGAGATCGTCCGCATTCATCGACGGGAGGAATGCCGCAAGCCATGCGTCGAATTCCACCAAACACCGCGCGTATCCAGCGACATCGCGCCGGTGCCCGAAGAGCATGTCGAAATCAACGAGGTTCGCAAACATGAGCCCGCTGTGATCGGGCCACAGGCGCTCGATCTCCGCCATTCCTTCCGCGTTGCTTGCGGTCGGCGTGCTCGCGGTGATTCCGCAGCCCGCAAAAATGTCGCTGATCTTTCCGACTCCGTGAACCGCGTGCCCCTCATCCATCAACGCCGCCAGCACAGTCCGTGGCGGCAGCATCGCATAGTCGTGGCGTCCGGAGGTCCGCTTGAACGCACCGGCCTCGCCGACGAACGGGCGCGCAATCACCCGTCCCACGCGCAGCGGGTCGCAGTGGCGGCGCGCGATTTCGCAGAGAGCGTAAAGTTTCTTAAGAGGAAAGACGGCTTCGTGCGCGGCGATCTGCATCACGCTGTCGGCGCTCGTGTAAAGGATCGGCTTGCCGGTGCGAATGTGCTCGGCACCCAGCTCCTCGAGAACGACCGTTCCGCTCCGAGGGAAGTTCCCGATGAATTCCACGCCAGCTTCCTGTTCGATCGCACGAACGACAGAATCCGGAAAACGCTCAAACGTGGCAAACGGAACGTCGAGCTCCGCTCCTGCGATTTCCCAATGCCCGGTGGTCGTATCCTTGCCCGCGGAGCGCTCCCGCATTTTGCCCCACGATGCGCGCGGCGTGCCGGACCGTCCCAAGATCGACGCGAGTCCCAGAGCCTCAAGCGTTGGCAATGAGAACCCCGGAATGCGTTCGTAGATGTGGCCCAAAGTGTGGGAGCCGACGTCGCCATATTGCGCCGCATCGGGCGCGGCACCGCAGCCGACGGAATCGAGGACCAATAGTAATGCTCGCATATTCCAGCGCACGGTAGCGACTTCCGTCGTTCGGGCAACGAAGGATCAGTGCCTTTCAATTGAATCGCTGGATGCGGCCGAACGGAGGCGTTCTCTTTTGCTTCGCCATTCGTCATTCCCATTTTACCGGCATGATGGACCCTCCTTCCCGCTCAATGCGTCCGCTTTCAGCCCCGACCGTTCCATACAAAAAAACGCGGCGAGCATCTTTTCAGACACTCGCCGCGTTGAGATTTGTTCGGTTTACCCGCAACCGTTGCTGCGGAAACTGAGCGATTTAGTAGCTTTCGCCGCCGCCACGGTATCCACCGCCGCCGCCTGCTCCGCCGCCGCCGCCGCCACGGTATCCACCGCCGCCGCCGCCGCCGCCACGGTATCCACCGCCG
>JAYSTZ010000732.1:0-6151 GCA_043719365.1 Verrucomicrobiaceae bacterium
GACGAACGCCAGAGACGCAGACGCCACACTCTGCTCCATGGACGACCCCGCCGTCTTCGGCTTCGGCGTCGCAGTCTCCAGCGGCCTTCTCTCCGATTACAAGGTCCTCGTAATTGCTGTGGACGAGAAATACGTCACTAAGCCCTTCCAATCCCAAGTCGCCGACGCCAACAACGAGTTGACCCTCGAAGACGCCGTCAAAATCACCGGCTGCTGGAACGGCCTGCAAAAGCGCTTCGACAAGACCGGCACTACCACCGACGCCGACCTCCACGCGGACCCCGGCCCCATGCACCGCGCCGTTGCCCCTCTCTCAGCCGAATATAAAAAACACGAGAGCCGCTATTCCGCGACATGGAGAGCCAATATGGTTTCGCGGAAGCTTCACCTTTTCTGGAATTACGGTGAAGATAAAGCACTTCGCTAGCCTCTGGTTGATGCCCTGCCTGACGGTGCAGTGGGTCAAGAGGTGGAAGTTCTAAAAGATGCCCATCGTTTGGAAGCTGCCGCCGGGACGG
Organism: Verrucomicrobiaceae bacterium; assembly: GCA_043719365.1. Taxonomy (GTDB): domain Bacteria; phylum Verrucomicrobiota; class Verrucomicrobiia; order Chthoniobacterales; family Chthoniobacteraceae; genus SXWH01. The sequence continues at coordinate 519 of JAYSTZ010000732.1, forward strand.
ATCGGAGGGTTATTTCCAAGGATGCCACAGCACGGAACTTGTTTCAGCAAGCCTGTCCGAATCTCAGGTCATACAAAACGATCTTATCGGGCGACCTTACGGCAATGCCCGATGACGTGGTCGAATCGATTGAGCATGATTGCGCTGATGTAAACGATTTCAGGCTCTGCCCTGCTGAGGAAAAGAAACGTCGGCAAAAGTAGAATCGCGAGAAGCGCTCCCCGCACCTAGAATTGCAGTGAGATTGGGACTGCTCCGAGACAGAATGTGCAAAATGCGACGGGGGCTTTCCTCCGGAGAGCAAAGCCCTGTCCATCACCAAGGAAGACCTCTTCTACTACGTCTATGGCATCCTGCATTCCCCCGAGTATCGCGCGCGGTTTGCCACCGATTTGAAGAAGATGGCTTCCGCGCATTCCCTTCACGCGGGAGACGGCGGATTTCTGGGCTTTTAGCAAGGCGGGCCGGGCGCTGGTGGAGCGGCATCCGCAACGACCCAAACGACTGGGCCCGCGAGCACGCCCAACCCCACTGCATCGTGGACCTCATCAAACGAGTCAACTCCACCGTCGCGAAGCTCATTTGTTTTTCCATGCGCTTATCTATCAGCTTCATTGCCGTTGCCCCCTTATTTTACAGGGGTTTCCGCGTTATTCAGCGTTTCCCAAGGCGTGGCCTCCGCTCGCGGGCTCACATGGAAGATTCCTTTTGTCCCATCGCCCGCTGCGGATTCCGACTTCCTCGCGAGCCGCTTGGTATTGTTCCGCTTCGTGGTCGGAAGTTCTGTTACTGGAAAGCCTGGTTCCGTTTGCTGCGAGTTCGCATTGGAGCTCCTGTTGCTCCGGGAGAACCCCAATCTTGCCACCGTACGTTATGTCGCCATCCATCTCCTACGCAAAAATACCAGCGAAAGGCGCGGCATCCGCACCAAACAAAAAATCGCCGATTGAGATCATCACTACCTCTTCAAGCTTCTCTCAATTTGATGCAATTTCCCTGTGATAGGTCGCCTGCCGCCTTGACTCATCGGTGCATCCGGCTTAGAAACACTTAGTTTTATGCAACAACTGCAATTATTTGAGCTCTCCGGTGCGTTGCCTTCCGAGTTTTTGAAAGCCGAAAATACATAAACCAACAACCATCATTATGCCGCAATGTAGCTTTACTCCGCCCAAAAAAGGGCACCAAAAACCGAAGCAGTGCAAAGAACTGGCAACGACCGGCGAGTTCTGTGACGAACATCAGCCGAAAACCTTCTCGGTTGCTCCGACGCCTGTGACATTGAATTGGTACCCGAAGCCTGAGGGAGGCGGTACCACGGTGAACACGAAGTTTCAAAGCGCGTGCGATGAGATTGAAGCGTGGATACAGAACACTTGCGACGGAGGGATTCAATCAGGAGGGATGCCTTTCAAAGGCAAGGGAAACAAAGGTCCGCATTCTCTGCTTCATAATACGCAGCCGCGCTCGAACAGCACGGTTTTCTATAAGTGGGTGGGAAGCGGGATGGAAGTGTACGGCGTCGGCGGGCACGCAGAGTCGAATACGACATACTCACTCACTTGGTACGACGGCAGTTCAGCCCGAGTGGATCTGAAGGCTAAAACGATCACGTAATATTACGCGACGTTCATACTTCGGACGGGCTTCAGCCGGTAGGATGGATTCAGCGGTTCAGCGCTTAAAGCGCCGGGCCGTCTGCGATGACTTCGGCAGGGCGGTTGCGGGTGATTTCCACCGAACAGTGCGCGCCTACCATATCGCGCTCGAACGGCGTGCCTCCAGGCATGAGGCCGATCCGATTGCGGACTGGCTGGAGGCCGAGCGTCAGATCCCGAATTAAGCTTCGCTATCATTGCATCCAGAGCAGCATGGAGTCGCGTGGCGCAGGGTCCGTGACCGTGAGTCGTCCGCCGACCCATGAGCTCAATCCTTGGGGAACGCGGCGATCTCCGCGCGTGTAGGGGGCGCGACTTCGATGTTGTCCATCGGATCGATCGCCATCCGTTTCGAATCCTGCATGAGCACTGAGTAGGTGACGGAGATGGGCGCCGAGGTGTCGGTGGGCGGGTTGCTCTTCCACCGGGTGGCTGTGATGGTAATCTCGCCCGACCAGCGGCAGAATGGTTTTCTGCCCTCGTTCTTCGTGCGGCTCTCCACTCTCGGGGAATCGAGACGCAGCACCGTGCCGTCGGCCAGTTTCCCATACCACACGTCGCCCTCGACCGCCCACAGCCTGCGGACCTCGCTTCGCGCGATGAGGATGGATTCATGATTAAGCTTTGCGGTCTGCTCTAGGACAGCCTCCTTCGCCTTTTCGATCTCGCGACGCTCGCAGGCTGGGAACGTGCATACGATAAGCGCGGCAGCGGCGGCTTTGGAAAAAGAGAGCATCGCTTTGAATGAACGCTCTGTTTCCGACGCGCGTCAAATCTCCGTCTGTTACTTTGCGATGGCGATTGACGAAGCGCGCATCCTCCCGCATTCGGCAGGGCAACAAATGTCTGCTCGCTCTGTCTGCCTAAAGCTCCTCGTCTCGTGGGAAAAGAAACGTCCGTTCGCCGACGAGTTGCTTCATGATGCACTCGACGACTCTCCGCTGGAACCGCGCGACCGCGGTTTTGTGACCGAATGTTTCTACGGCGTCCTGCGCAATCTCAGCTCGCTCGATTTCCTCATCACGCGCCTCCGCGACGGCGAGCTGGACGTCGAGACGCGCCAGGTCCTGCGGCTCGGGCTTTACCAGCTCTTCCACATGCGCGTTCCCGCCCACGCCGTGGTCAACGAAACGGTCGCGCTCTCCCGCCGCGCGGGCGGACTGATTAACGCGCTCCTTCGCCGCGCCATGAGGGAAAAAGATGCGCTCGCCGCCGCGCTCGATGCAGCCCCCGAGGATGTGCGGATGAGCCAGCCTTCGTTCCTTTTGGAAAAATGGACGGCATCATTCGGCAGCGACGCAGCCTCGGCGCTTGCGGCGTGGAATCAGCGTCCGGCGGAAGTCTTCGTGCGCGTCAACACGCTTAAAACGAGCATCGAAGCCTTGCGCACCGAAAATCCCGATGCCGAGCCGCATCCATTTCATCCGCTCGTTCTCCGGGTCCCAAAAATTCCCCGCGCGTGGATCGACGCGGGACTATGCTACGTTCAAGACCCGAGCACGCTTACCGCGCCCGATATGCTTTCGCCGCAGCCGGGCGAACTCGTCCTCGATGCCTGCGCTGCGCCGGGCGGCAAGACGACTTATCTCGCAGCGCTCATGCGCAACGAAGGCCGAATCGTGGCCTGCGATCTTTGGGAGAGCCGCGTCGTGCGACTTCGTCAAAACCTCGCCCGCATGGGAGTCACGAACGCGCACGCACTCGCGCTCGATACGATGAAAGAATCGCCCGAACTGCCCGTAGCTGGCTTCGACCGAATCCTCATCGACGCGCCGTGCAGCAACACGGGCGTCATCCGCCGTCGCGTGGATGTGCGCTGGCGGCTCACGGACGAAGACTTCCTGCGGATGCCCGCGCAGCAGCTCGCGCTCATCCGTCGCTGCGCCACTTTGCTAAAGCCCGGCGGCACGCTCGTCTATTCCACCTGCTCGCTGGAGCCCGAGGAGAATGACGGAGTTTGCGAGACCGCGCTCCAGCGCATCCCCGGCCTCGTGCTGGAGGAAAAGCGCCACGTCCGCCCGTGGGTGGATGGCGTGGACGGCGCGTTCTGCGCAAAATTCCGCATTTAACCGATCGACGGCTGGGATTGCGGCACCCGTCGCCGCAGAAGCCCACAGCCCGGCGCGAGGAGAAGCGCGCAGACGAAAACCGCAGCCTGCGTAAGGACGATGCACGCGGCGGGAGAACCGTCGATTTTAATGCTCGTATAGACTCCTACCCAGGCCGAGCCGACCGACGCAGAAACGGCGATTCCGAGCATCCGATCGAACCGCTTCGTCAGCAACAATGCCGTCGCACCGGGCGTGATGAGCGCGGCCACGACAAGGATGACGCCGACCGCTTGCATCGTGGCGACGATGGTGAGGGAGAGCAGCGTGAGAAGCAGATACGTGAGCCCGCGAACGTGGAGCCCGAGGGCTTTCGCGTGCGAGGGGTCGAAGCAGATTAGAAGCAAGTCGCGCCGCAGTGCGATCACCACGACGAGGACGATGATGGAGATGCTCGCCGTCTCTATCATGAGCGGCTTTGTGAGGCCGAGGATGTGGCCGTAGAGAATGTGGTCGAGGTGGAGCTCCGTGGGCGTCCACGAGAAAATGACGAGGCCCACCGCAAACATTCCGGTGAAAACGACACCCATGGCCGTGTCCTCTTTAATCCGGCTGTTCGCTTTGATCCAGCCCGTCGCCAGCGCGCAGAACAGCCCGCTGGCAAATGCACCGATGACGAGCGGAATCCCGACGATATAGGCAATAACGATTCCCGGCAGCACCGCGTGAGAAATCGCGTCACCCATGAGCGACCATCCCCGCAGGACGAGAAAACACGAGAGCACCGCCCCGACGGCGGCGATGATTCCGCTGATGCCAAATGCGCGGAGCATGAAGTCGTATTGGAATGGTTCGAGAAGCGTTTCCATTTATGCGCGCGCCCTCCGACTGGCGATGAGCCCGTGCTTCGGAGCGGCGACGAGCGCGACGAGAAAAAGAATGGTCTGAAGCGTGACAATGCAGCCGCCCGTCGCGCCGTTCACAAAGAAGCTGGCGTATGCACCGACGAATGCCGTGACCGCGCCAAACACTGCGCCAATGATGAGCATCGTACTGAAGCGGTCGGTGAGCAGGTATGCCGTCGCACCCGGTGTGACGAGCATGGCAACGACGAGGCAGGCTCCCACGGCTTGCAACGCGGCAACCGCAACGGCGGAGAGCAGGAGCAACAGCAGGACGTGAAGCCCGCCGACGTGCATCCCGAGAGCGCGGGCCTGGTTCGCGTCGAAACAAAAGAGCATGAGGTCGCGCCACTTGGCGATGATGACCGCGAGACTGATGCCGGATACGATGACGAGCTGAACGACATCGGCCGCAGCGATGCCGAGGATGTTGCCAAAAATGATCGTCTTTAGATCGACGCGCGTGGGATAGAGCGAGATGAGCAACAGCCCGAGCGCAAAGAACGCGGTGAAGACGATGCCGATGACCGCGTCCTCCCGCACGGGCGTCTTGATCTTCACAAACGCCATCGCCCCCGCAGCGAGGAGTCCGCTCGCAAATGCGCCGACGGCAAACGGAAATCCGAGCAAATACGCCAGCGTGACGCCGGGCACCACGGCGTGACTGAGCGCGTCGCCCATGAGCGACCAGCCCTTGAGCGTGACGAAGCCCGAGAGCACCCCGCAGACGCAGCCGATGAGCGCACTCGTCCACATCGCGGTGAGCATGTAATCGTAGTTGAAAGGAATGACCCAGTTCATTGGGCTCCTGCGTCTCTCTCTGGATCTTTCTTAGTCACGGCTAATTTTAATAGCTGGAACGAAATCATACGCAACAAGTATCAGCCGCATGAGGTTCAGCTTTCGGGGTGCAGACCAGTAGCGTGTCGTTGGGTTTCGTCGCGCTTGTTTTTCGAGTGGGAATTGCCTTCGTTTTCGCCGGGTGTGACCGCGCCGTGGTGCAATGAGTCGCGAGACTCGCGCTT
>JAYSTZ010000733.1:0-2666 GCA_043719365.1 Verrucomicrobiaceae bacterium
AGGGCGCGACCGGCGGACGCAGCCAGACGGGGTTCACTTCATTCACGGAAATCTCGCTCGCGGCCGCGAGAAGTTCGGCGTCGGTCCGTTCGCCGCAGCAAATCGGCTTGAACCCGACCGCGCTCTCGCCGTTGCGTCGCAAAGCGCGGATGAGCATCGCCGCGATGTGCGTCTTGCCCACATTTGTATCGGTTCCTGTGATGAAATAGCCTTTCATAAAGTTGCGACTACGGAGCGGAGGGACTTCGCAGTTATTTCGCCTCTACGCTTTTGGCGATAGTGGCGTCGTCACGGTAGAGGTCGCGGTTGCTGCCTTCGAACTCGGCTTTCAGCTTCACCTTGAAGCTCGAAAGGTCCACGAGTTCCCAATGAGCGAAGGTGCCTTTGTCGTGCTCAAACGCCACGATGAGGTGATTCGCATCATCGTTCACCTTGTTCGTTTCGCGGCGCGGAGTGAAGTAGAACGTCCGGAGCGAACTGCCCCGCGAGCCTTTGGCATAGAGCTTTGGGTCGAGGTAAAGGATGCGTCCCGTCGCTTTGTCCACGAGTCGTAGATCGGGATAACCGCTGCGCTGCTTTGCACCGGCGGTAGTGCGGGGAACTTCGCATGAAAAGCCCTCTATGCTATTGAGCGCCGTCCGCAGTGCGTCTTCAAAATGGCTGCTCATTTCATTCACACGTCCGCCATTTTTGATAGGGCTGTCCGGCGCGTTCATCTTCACAAGAACGGTATCGAGCGCTTTGCCAATGCTCGCGATGATACGCGCGGTTTCCTTTTCATTTCGGTCGATGGGAACGACGCGCTTCCCGCTTGTTGCCGAAATTACATCGGCGAACGGGATGCCTTCCAGTTTTTCATCCGCGTCCAGCAGCCAGGGAATAAGCGCCTTTACCGCTGACGGCTTTTCTTCGGCGAACGCGGTGATCGCGGTGATCGCGGCGAGGCAGAGGAGAATAATCTTCATCGGAATAGTTGCGCGACGGCTTCGATCGTGGCGTTCCCATTTGCGGGATCAAACGTCGGAGTGAATACGCGATGTCCGTTGCGCCGGAGATGATTCGCCAGACGCACCATGTCGGCGGAAGTGGAGTAAATCCCGTGAACGAGAATGATCGGCGTGACGTCCGGGTTCGGTGGGGGAACCGTTCCGTCCATCTGGGCAAGGGCCCCGGCGAGCCATGCTACGAGTTTCATGCGGGCTGCTGGAGATACCACTCATAGGTCGAGCGGATACCGTCGCGAAGGGCGATTGAAGGCGTCCAGCCCATGGCGCGGAGGCGCGAGCTGTCCATCAGTTTGCGCGGGGTGCCGTCGGGCTTGGTGGTGTCAAATTTCAGCGCGCCGCCAAAGCCCACCACTTCGCAGATGGTCTCGGCGAGTTCGCGGATCGTGACGTCGTCGCCGTAGCCGACATTGACGAGGTCGATGCCGTCGTAATTTTCCAGGAGGAATCGGCAGCCGTTCGCGAGATCATCGACGTGGAGGAACTCGCGACGCGGCGTGCCGGTGCCCCACACGACCACTTCGGAATCATGGCGCAGCTTCGCTTCGTGGACTTTGCGCATGAGCGCGGGGAGGACGTGCGAATTGTTCAGATCGAAATTGTCGCCGGGGCCGTAAAGGTTCGTGGGCATTGCGGAAATGAACCGCTTTCCATGCTGTTTCGCGTAAGCCTGGCAGAGCTTAATTCCGGCGATCTTAGCAATAGCGTACGCTTCGTTCGTAGGCTCCAGATAGCCGCCGAGTAACTCGGTTTCCGGGATGGGTTGCTTCGCGAATTTTGGGTAAATGCATGAGCTTCCGAGGAAGAGCAGACGTTCAACGCCAAAGTCAGCGGCGGCTTCGATGAGGTTGTTTTGAATCTGCAAATTCCAAAGCAGAAACTCCACGGGAAAATCGTTATTCGCCTTGATCCCGCCGACTTTCGCAGCGGCGACGACGACGGCTTGCGGACGCTCTTTTTCGAAGAACGCACGGGTTGCTTCGCGGTCGCGGAGGTTCAGCTCTTTCGATGGGCGGGTGATGAGGTTGGTGTATCCGCAGCGTTGGAGTTCACGGTGGATGGCACCGCCCGCGAGACCGCGATGTCCCGCGACGTAGATAAGGTCGTTCTTCTGCATGCGCTACTGTGCAGCAGGTTTCGCAATGTCCTCGATGGAGGTCGCGACGCCTGTGGCTTCCGCAGGCGTGAGGCTCTTCACGGCCTTCGTCTTTGGAGCGGCTTCCTTGTGCATGGCGATGAGCTCGGACACGGTGACGAAGCGGAATCCTTTTTTAATGAGGCCGTCGAGCGTCGCCGCCATGGCGTCGATCGTGGTTTTGTGGATGTCGTGGCAGAGAACAATCGAGCCGGAGTGAGTGTTCGCCATGATGATGGACTCAGTCTTGGCGGGGTTGCGGTGCTGCCAGTCGAGGCTGTCCACATCCCACAGGATACACTTGTAGCCCCACTCCGCGTGCGACCAGTTTTGCTGGTTTTTTGTGAAGCCTCCAAACGGCGGGCGCATCAGCGTCATCGTAACACCGGTCGTCTGCTTCACTACATCATGCGTCTTCTGTAACTGCTCGCGCACGCTGCCCTCGGCCATTTTGGAGAGGAGTGGATGGCTCCATGAATGGTTCGCGACTTCATGGCCCTCTTCGACGATCTGTTTGGCGATTTCCG
>JAYSTZ010000734.1:0-6142 GCA_043719365.1 Verrucomicrobiaceae bacterium
GTGCTCACATTCAGTTCGAGCTTGAGCGACGGCACTTTCACACTCCACGCGAGCGGGTAATTACCGCCGGTTTTCGGGCTCTTCCAGAATCTCTTCGGAAGCAACTCGATCTCATCCTTGCGCAAGTGCCGCACCGAGCCATCCGCAGAAATCCACGAACCGCTCGACGCCGGGTCCGCCGTTCCATCATTCCTGCGAAGCTGATAAATCATCAGTTCCGAGCCATCGTCGAGTTGCACGCTGAACCAGTCCCAGCCGACCTGCCCCCGCCCGAGTTGATTATCGCCCACTCGTGGTCGAACCAACTCTCGCCTTCGACAGCGACATCCTTTCCGCCAATACGCAAAGTTCCCGCTGAACGAATCCGGGTCGCTGAGTAGTAATGCGACGCGTGACCATCCTCCTCGGCCTTCCGGCTGATACCACCCTCGCCGTGTACCGCCCACGGTTTGGCGGGCTCCAGCCGTAGCGAAAGCGAACGTCCGCCCTCCGCCGCACGCGCCAGAAACGCGCCATCGGCAGCCAACTCCAGCGACCAATCTCCGAGCCACGCCAGACGATGATCATTCGCAAAACCCGCCTCGCCAAATGCACCGCGCTTCAGCGATTGCGAAAAATGAAACTCGCCCGACGATAAATCGGTAATCGTGAAATGACCGAACTTCAGCGCATCGCCCACAAATCGCGACTGCATTTCCGGTGATCCCGGCGGGCGCAGACCCTGACGGAAAAACGTGAGCTGATACCCGAATCGTCGCCCATCCGCAGCGCGCAAGTTCCCCGTCAGATACCACCATTCCGTTTTGAAATCCGTGTGTACCCGATGGTCCCTCGGCCATTCATAGGCCCAACCCGGAACCGCTGCCCGCCATTCGCCGGCAAGCGCAATGCAAGGCATCAACAGCGCAAAAATGTAAGTCCGTGCATTCATCATTCTCCGCGTAAAGCGTCTGCAATCTTCCCCCGCCGCGCAACCCTCGACGGCCACCACGCGGCCAACACCGCCACCGCAGTCAGCCAGAATGGGATCGCGACAATCGTCCAGACCGGGACATCGAAGCCAATTGTCCAACCGAAGAACGCAGGATTCACAACCCACGTCAGAACCATCGCCAGCGGCAGTCCGGACAAAACGCCCAGCAGCGCCGCGGAGAGCCCGAGCAGCCCCGCCTCGCATAGGACGAGATTCCCGACAAACTGCGCCGTTCCCCCGAGCGCACGCAGCAAAGCCAGTTCGCGATGCCGCTCTACGACGAGCGCCGTCATTGTCAAAAAGACACCGACGATCGCCACGACCACCGCCACCGAGCGCAGCACTTCGGTAATCGCAAAGGTCTGATCGAACACCTTCAGAATCTTGTCCCGCAGGGACCGGCTCGTATTCACCGAGAACTGCCCCGCCGACGCAAACGCCACGCGGAACTCACGCTCCAACGCTGTTCCATCCACGCCGGGATGCAGATACACCGCCGCCGACATGGGCTGCGGCCTGCCCCACCACTTCGTATAAGTCGCCGCTCCCATCAGCACCAACCCCCGATCCCGCGAGTAGTCCGCATAAACTCCGGCAATCGGGAGTTTCAGAATGCCAGCAGGTGTCTTTAGCTCCAACGGTGCCAGTCCGTACCGCCGCGCGTAAGGCTCGGTCACCGCGACAGCTTCGCCTGCAAAAACACGCGCCATCGCCGCGCGCCCATCCACGCCGCGAAACGACAAATTATCGCGATACCGCCCGTCCACCACCGCAAGCGAAAAATCCCCTTCCACGCGGTGCTCCGAAAAAGTGTCCACGCTTTCGGCCTCGGGCCTCGCCCGCAGCCACGCAACAGCCTCATCCGGCAAAAACGAATTCATCCCAAACGACTCGTTAGCAACCGGCGCGATGAAATAATCCGCAACAATTCCCCGCCCGATCCACGCGTCGAGACTGCTCCGAAACGAAAACACCATGACGATCAGCGCGACCAGCATGGACACCGCCGCAGCCAAGGCCGAAACCGTCACCGCATTCCTCCGCAGTGAGCGGCGAAGCCTTTCTGCGGCCAATCGCAGCGGAAGCCACGGAACCCTTCGAAAAACGGAACGCACCGCAGGAATGAGCAGGGGCGAGAACAGTGAGAAACCCGCCAGCACCAAAAATGCGCACGCAAAAGCCATCCAAGCCGGACCGCTCCCGAGCGCATAAGCCGCCGCACACCCCGCCAAAACAAGACACGCCACGCCGCCAATCCACCAACGCCGAATCTGCGATTCCTCCCGCACCGCGCCCGCCAATCCCCGCAGCGCAGCCACGGGTTCCACGCGCGAAGCCTCCGCGGCCGGACCCCACGCTCCGACGAGCGCCGCCGCAATTCCATACGCCGCAGCAATCGCAAACTGCCCCGGATTCAGCCACAGCCGCTCCACATTCACCAACGCGTACAGCGCCGTAATCGTTTGCTCCACCGCGCCCGTCAAAAGCCGCGCCAGCGCCACACCCGCGACGCCACCGAGCAGAACCCCCGGCACCGCGTACAGCAGGGCCTCGCCCAAAAACATCAGCCGCACGCCCGCACGCGTCACGCCCAGCGCCCGTATGATTCCAATTTCCGTACGCCGCCGCGCCACCGAAGTGGACACCGTGTTGAAAACGAGGAACACCGCCACGAGCAGCGACACCATGCTCAGCGCGCTAAGGTTGAGCTGAAACGCGGCGAGCATCTTCCCCATTTGCTCACTCCGCTGCCTCGGCGGCCCGACGCTCAGCCCCGGCGCGAGCGGAGTGATTGCCGCCACCGCTTCCGATATCTTCAGCGGTTCGAGCAGTCGCACTTGCAGCGACGTCACTTTCCCCTGCCTGCGAAACAGCTCCTGCGCCCAGCCGATGTCCATGATCGCAAGCTGCGAATCCGGCACCGGGACATCGCCATCCTCGACAATCGCAAGCACCACCAGTCTCGCCTCCCGTCCGTCCACGATCACGGGAATCTCGCTCTGCAAACCGAGCGCATTACGCTTCGCAAACTCCCGCGTCACCGCCACGCCGTTCGGCGTCGCCAGCCAGCGTTCGCCGACCGCCGCCGCATCGCCCGACAATTCGAACGTCCGAAACTCCGCACCGCTGATGACATCCACGCCCACGATGCGCAGATACTCGCCCGGCTTTCCCGGCAGAGTCGCCAGCGCCTCCACAATCCCCGTCACCGAAGCCACACCCGGAAGACGTTCCACTTGCGGCCAAATCGTCTCATCCACATCGCCGCGAATCTCCACATGCGCCTTTCCCGCGACCATATCCACACCCACCGAAAACGACTTCGTGGCGCTCTCATTCGCAATCTGAATCGCGAGATAAACTGCAATGCCGAGCGCGATACTCAGCACATTGAGCACCGCCAGCATCCTGTGTCGCCGGACATACCGCGCGACATGCCACCAAAAAATCTGGATCTTCGTGAAAGTGATACTGCCGGAATAGCCGCATATTTTGAAAAGATGCAACGTCTCGATTTCCCGACTTCGCTTCCAACGCCGTGCGGAATAATTCTCCGCAACTCCAGTCGCGACTGATACCTTCCACCCATCTTGCCTTCGCTTCTACAAATCACACCTCAATCACCACCGCCGACCAACGACGAATTGCTCGGGCGCTTTCTGGACTACGTGGCGGCGAAAAACCACACGCTTTATCCCGCACAAGAGGAAGCAATTCTCGAACTCTTCGACGAGAAGAACGTCATCCTGAACACTCCCACCGGATCAGGGAAATCACTCGTCGCTGCAGCGCTGCACTTCAAGTCGCTCGCGCAAGGCCGACGCTCGATTTATACGTGCCCCATCAAAGCGCTGGTGAACGAGAAGTGGCTCGCACTCTGCCGCGATTTTGGTCCAGCGAATGTCGGCCTCAGCACCGGCGACGCAACGGTGAATCGCGACGCACCCATCCTTTGCTGCACTGCGGAAATCCTCGCGAACATCGCGCTGCGCGAAGGCGCGGAAGCGAATGTGCAGGATGTCGTGATGGACGAGTTCCATTACTACGCTGACCGGGAGCGCGGCGTGGCATGGCAGGTCCCTCTACTCACACTGCCGCACACGCGCTTTCTTTTGATGTCGGCGACGCTCGGCGACACTTCATTTTTCGCGGAGGAACTGACGCGACTCAACGGCCGCGAAACCGTTACGGTCTCGTCCAAGGATCGCCCCGTGCCGCTGGAGTTTTCCTACGCAGAGACTCCCCTCCCAAAGACCCTGGAGGAACTCATCAGCACTGGGAAAGGACCGGTTTATGTGGTCCATTTCACCCAGCTCGAAGCAGGACAAAGCGCGCAGGATTTCATGAGCACGAACGTCTGCACGCGCGACGAAAAGGCGGCAATTGCGCAGGCGATGGAAGGCTTCAAGTTCACTAGTCCGTACGGACCCGAAATCAAGAAATGGCTGCGTCATGGCATCGGGCTCCATCACGCCGGACTGCTTCCGAAATACCGCGTTCTCGTGGAGCAACTCGCTCAGCGCGGATTGCTCAAGGTCATTTGCGGGACGGACACGTTGGGCGTCGGAATCAATGTCCCCATTCGCACCGTGCTCTTCACGCAGCTTTGCAAATACAGTGGAGAAAAGACAGCGATCCTCAGCGCTCGTGACTTTCACCAAATCAGCGGACGGGCCGGCCGCAAAGGGTTCGACAATATCGGCTGGGTCGTCGCGCAGGCTCCTGCACACGCCATTGAGAATCTGCTGCTGGAGCAAAAGCAGGCTGGCGGCGGAAAGAAGTTTGTGAAGCGAAAACCACCGGAGCGCGGCTTCGTCAATTGGGACAAGCAGACGTTCGCGCGGCTCATCAACGCTCCGCCGGAGCGGCTCACGAGCCAGTTTCAAATCACCCATGGAATGCTGCTGAATGTCCTGAGCCGTCCGACCGACGGATGCCGGGCGATGCTGGCGATCATCAATCGTTCCCATGAAACGCCGAAAGCGAAGAAGGCTCTGAAGCGGCGCGCATGGCAGCTTTTTCGCGCGCTGGTGGAGCGGCAAATCATTGAGTTCATCCCCCGCACCGTCGAAGGCGCAAAGGTGCGCGTGAATGTCGCACTTCAGGATGACTTCTCGATGAACCAGACGTTGTCGCTTTTCATCCACGACACCCTGCCGCTCATGGATCCCGCCGCGCCGGATTATGCGCTCGTCGTGCTCACGCTCGTCGAGTCCATCCTCGAAGACCCCGAGCTGATTTTGCGCAAGCAACTCTCCAAAGTAAAAGATCAGGCCGTCGCGGAAATGAAGATGCAGGGCATGGAATACAATGAACGGATGGAGGAACTTGAGAAGCTCGAGTATCCAAAGCCGAACCGCGATTTCATCTATTCCACGTTCAACGCGTTCGCCTCAAAACATCCGTGGGTCGGACAGGAGAACATCCGCCCGAAGACCATCGCGCGGGAGATGTTCGAGGACTTTCGTTCATTCGCGGACTTCATCAAGGTCTATGACCTCCAGCGCGCCGAGGGACTTCTCCTGCGGCATCTTTCCGGCGTCCAAAAAGTCCTCACGCAGACCGTCCCGGACGCCGCGAAGAACGACACACTTCGAGAGATGGAGGTCTATCTTTCCGCCATGCTGCGGCAGATCGACTCCAGCCTCCTGGAAGAGTGGGAGAAAATGCGCGACCCAAACTACCAGCCCCGCGGCGAGACTCCGGAAGTCCGCCCGCCCGGTGCCGAGGAAGCGGCGCGCGACATCACGCGCGACGCAACGGCGTTCACCGCCGCAATTCGCAACGCCATCTTCACCTTCCTCCGCGCGCTTCTAAGCGAGGACTTCGAAACCACACTCGCCATCGCAAACGGACTCCCGCCTGCCGAAGATGAGTCCGCGTGGACAGCAGACCGGCTCGTGCGCGCGCTCGATGAATACTACATTGAGCACGAGCGCATCTGCATGGACCCATCCGCGCGCAATCTGCGCCACACTTACGTCACCATAGCCGAGGACCGCTCGAACTGGATCGTGCAGCAGATGCTCGTGGACCCGGAGGAACACAACGACTGGGTCGCAGAGTTCCGGGTCGATCTCGCTGCGTCACGCGAAGCCGGAGAGCCAGCCCTTCGACTTGTGCGATTGGCGAGCCTGATGCCGTCTGCGGGGTAAAACGAATCGTAGC
>JAYSTZ010000735.1:0-16166 GCA_043719365.1 Verrucomicrobiaceae bacterium
CGAAATCATACTCTTACGAAAAAGCACCGCCTCACCCGGAGGGTGAACGCTCATTTCCTCGAAAACCTTCTATTTTAGCGTCTTTTCGCGCTTTTCGCGCGCTCCAATCACGCATTTAGCGTAAAGGTGTCGGTCTCGGAAAAAATGTTACGGAAAGGTGTAAAAACGGAGGCAAACACGTGTATTTTCTGAAAAACGCAAAGAGTCGGCATCATGTCACGGACACGGCACAACCTCGCCATCTTTTCGTAACAAATGCAGGCGAAAGTTCGGAACAAACAAATGCCATCGCACTACGAAGAATCACTCGAACGGGACGTGAGCCGCATCCGCGGGAAAGTCTCCGAAATGGCCAAGCTCGCCGAAGATGCGCTCACTGCGTGCATCGGTGCGCTCGTCGCTCAGGACCGGAAAAAGGCGTACGCCGTTATCCTCCGCGACCGACGCATCGACGAACTGGAGAAAGAAGTGGATCGCCTTTGCCTCGAGTTCCTCGTCCGCCAGCAGCCCGTCGCACGCCACCTGCGCTTTGCCTACATCACCATCAAGGTGAACCTCGAGCTGGAGCGTGTCGGTGATTACGCTGAGAGCATCGCGCGGCAGATCATCAAGCTCACGAAAACGTCTGCGACTGTGCCGATCGAGCGTTTCCAGCAACTCGCAGCCATCGCCATCCCGATGCTGCGCGATTCGGTGAAAGCGTTCGTGACCGGCGATGCGGGCCTCGCCCGCGACGTGATGAAACGCGAGGCTGAGACCGATGCGCTCCGCTCGCAGATCAACGCCGACATTTTCCAGCTCGTGAAAGACGGCAAGATTCCGCAGGAGGCGGCGAACCCGCTCCAGACCGTTGCCCGCCGTTACGAGCGGGTGGCTGATCAATCCACCAACATCGCCGAGGAAGTGATCTATATGGTGACGGGCGAAGACCCGAAAGCGCATGGCGGCGATACGTGGCGAATGGTGTTCATCGACGAGCACAACCACTGCCGCAGCCAGCTCGCCGAGGCCATCGCGAATCAGCTCGAACAACCGCATTTCATCTTTGCCAGCGCCGGTCTCGACCCGCAGCCGATTGATCCCGCGACGGCGGCATTCCTTGAGAGTAAAGGCATCGCCCCGCGCAATCCGCAGAGCAAAGGCATCGGCCAGCTTCCAAACCTCGAAGCCGCGCAAATCATCGTCGCGCTCGACCCGGCGGCGAAGCGCGCATTCCCGAAACCGACAAAAGCCATCTGCCTCGACTGGAGCCTGCCGGACCCGAGCACCATCACGGCCCCGGCAGAACGCCAGGCCGCATTCGAGAAAACCTATATGTTTCTCTACGAGCAAATCACCGACCTTTGCGAAGGCGTGCTCGGCGACAAAATCTCGTAATTTCCTACAAGAAAAAACAAAAATAAACCCAAGACCCACACTATGAACCGCACACAATTCATCCTCGCGACACTCGCGGCGGCGACCGGACTCATCCTGACGAGCTGCGGTAAAAAAGACGGCTCCAGCGGCAGCGGAGACGGAAAAAAAACCATCATCGCCAACATCGGCTCGGACACCATGGTGAACCTCGCGGCAGCGTGGGCCGACGCTTATGGCAAGCACGACCCTACAGTCTCCGTCGAAGTCGGCGGCGGCGGCAGCGGCACCGGCGTCACGGCGCTCATCCAGGGCACTGCGCAAATCGCGAACCTCTCGCGCACGTTCGAGGAAAAAGAAATCGCCGACTTCAAGGCGAAGCACCCGGGCGAGGAGCCGAAGGAGCACATGGTCGGTTACGACGCGATGAGCATCTTCGTCCACAAAGACTCCCCGCTGAACGAAATTTCCATCGAGCAGCTTGCTGAAATCTACAAGGAAGGCGGCAAGATCAGCAAATGGAGCGAACTCGGAATTCCCGCTCCCGGCGGCAAAGACGACATCGTCCGCATCACCCGTCAGACAAACTCGGGAACCGTCCATTACTTCAAAGAAGCGGTCGTCGGCAAGAAGAACGAGTTTCGACTCGGCTCAATCGTTGCAAACGGCTCGAACGACGTCGCGAAAATCATCGGCCAGACTGTGAACGCGATTGGATTCAGCGGCATGGCATACGCGACGCCTGAAGTGAAAGTGCTCAAAGTTTCGAAGAAGACCGGCGAGCCCGGAGTTGCTCCAAGCATCGCCACGACCCTCGACAAGACCTACCCGATCAGCCGTCCGCTCTTCATGTACACCATTGGTGAAGCTCACGGTTCGGCGAAAGCATATCTGGATTGGATTCTGTCCGACGCCGGCCAGAAAATCGAACAGGAGAACGGCTACGTTCCGCTCCCCAAGAAGTAGTCCATAATCTGAAAAGCTCTCGCGGGCTGGGTGTCTAGCGCGACACCCGGCCCGCTTTCCATAAAATGCAATCACAACGCAGCAAAGCAGGGATATACCTCGAAAAAGGCATCGAATTGCTCATCCGCCTGTGCGGAATCAGTGCGATCCTTTTCGTATTCGGCATCTTCTTTTTCGTCTTCCGCGAAGGGTCGGGGTTCCTGCCGAAGCTGCATTTCGGGCAGTTCTTTGGCTCCATCAACTGGCGGCCAAGTTCTGAAGTCCCGCAGTACGGCGTGCTCGCGCTGATTGTCGGGACGCTCAGCGTCACCGGTGTGGCGATGTTGATCGCCGTGCCGTTTGGCGTCGGGGCTGCGATATTCGTCTCGGAGTTCTGCACAGGCCGGACGAAGGAGGCATTGAAAATTACCATCGAACTTCTCGCCGCAATTCCTTCGGTGGTCTGGGGTTTCATCGGCCTCGGCGTTCTGCAGCCGCTTATCATCAAGTGGACAAATGCCGATGTCGGTTTGAACCTTCTCAACGGCGCGCTGCTGCTTGCGTTGATGAGTGTCCCAATCATGGTCAGCATTGGCGAGGACGCACTGAAAGCCGTCCCGGATACTTACCGTGAAGCCGCGACTGCGCTAGGCGCGACGCGTTGGCAGATGATCTGGCGTGTGCTTGTTCCGGCGGCGAAAAACGGCCTGCTTGCGGCGGTGCTCCTCGGCGTCGGTCGTGCAGTTGGCGAGACGATGGCCGTGCTCATGGCCACAGGTCAGAGCATTCGCATCCCCCACGCGCTGACTGATCCGGTCGCCACGCTGACCGCGACAATCGCAGCGGAACTTGGTGAATCGCCGAAGGGCGGCGACCACTACCAGGTGCTCTTCCTCATCGGCATCCTGCTCTTCACAATCACCTTCATCGTGAATCTCGCGGCCGACTTCATCGTCAAAGGAATCAAGAAAAAATGACCATGCACGAATCCGCAAGATCCGCCCAATTTGGCGAAACGCTTTTCACCAGGAAGAAGCAACGCAGCGAGACCGTGGCGAAGTGCTTCTTCGGAGGCATGGCCGCGCTGATGGTCATCCCGCTCATCCTCATAGTCAGCTACGTCGTCGTGCAGGGCTGGCATTCGCTGAGCTGGGATTTCCTGACCACGAATCCACGCCTCGGTGGTGTAAAAGGCGGCATCTGGAGCGTCATCGTAGGCACCCTCTACATCGTCATGATTTCACTCTGCGTCAGCGCCCCCATCGGTGTGCTCGCGGCTGTGTATTTGAACGAATACGCGAAGGACAATTGGTTTAACCGCGTCGTGAACCTAGCAGTCGTAAACCTCGCCGGCGTGCCGAGCATCGTCCACGGACTGTTCGGCGTCGGCGCATTCGTGTATGCGGCGGGAATGGGGAAAAGCATCATGGCGGCATCGCTGACCCTTGCAATTATGACAATGCCCGTCATCATTGCATCGACGAAGGAAGCACTCTCCGCGGTGCCCGTTCAGTTTCGCGAAGCGTGCTGGAACGTCGGGGCGACGCGCTGGCAGACCATTCGACGCATCGTCCTGCCAAACTCCATCAGCGGCATCCTCACCGGCGTCATCCTGCAAGTCAGTCGCGCCGCCGGCGAAACAGCGCCGGTCATGCTCACCGGCGTAGCGATTTTTAAGTCCATTGATAGCACCGGGCTGTTCCTTTACGATCCGTTCACTGACCAGTGCATGGCGCTTTCGATGCACCTCTACTACATCTCGACACAGGCCAGCGGCGCATCGCCTTCGCTCCCATACGCGATTGCGACCGTAATGATCGTCCTCGTCCTCGTCGTCAACGCCGCCGCGATCACATTCCGATCGTGGCTTCGCTCCCGCAAAAAATGGTAAGTCCAAAAGTCCAAGTCGAAAACTTGCGCCTCAGCTACGGCGCAAAGGAAGTCATCCACGGAATCAACTTCCACATCGAGGCAAACGAGATCCTCGGAATCATCGGGCCTGCGCAGTCTGGAAAGACCTCGCTGCTCCGTTGCATCAACCGCACGATCGAGTTCACCAGCGATGTGAAAATGAGCGGCACCATCCGCGTCGATGGCGAAGACACCGCAAAAATGAGCGATGTCTATGGCTTGCGCCGCCGCATCGGCATGGTCGCGCCGCTGCCCGTCGGACTCCCTCTCACCATCTGGGAAAACGTCGCATTTGCGCCACGCGCCGCCGGGATGAACAACAAAGCTGAGCTCGATGTGCTCGTCGAAAAATGCCTCACCCAAGCCGCGCTTTGGGACGAAGTGAAAGACCGCCTCGACAGCCTCGGCACCAAGCTCTCCGGCGGACAGCAGCAGCGACTCACCATCGCCCGCGCACTCTCACACAGCCCAGAGATTTTGTGCCTCGATGAATTCAGCATCGCCATCGACCCGGTGACCACGATGCGCATCGAAGACGTGCTGAAAGAGCTGAAAAAGGAGATGACGATTATCCTCGTCACCAACCTCGTTCAGCAA
The DNA here is from genome assembly GCA_043719365.1 of Verrucomicrobiaceae bacterium. Lineage (GTDB taxonomy): Bacteria > Verrucomicrobiota > Verrucomicrobiia > Chthoniobacterales > Chthoniobacteraceae > SXWH01. Next base: position 4,810 of record JAYSTZ010000735.1, read on the forward strand.
GCCCGCCGCCTCGCCGCGAGGACCATGTTCCTTTGGAACGGCGAGATCATCGAACTCGGCCCCACCGAGCAGCTATTCGGCCCCAACCCGAAGGACCAACGCACCAGCGACTACGTAAACGGAATTTTCGGATGACAGACCAAATCGCCATCACCTGCCGCGACCTCAAACTCTGGTATGCAAAATTCCAGGCGCTCAAAGGCATCACCGTCGATATTAAACACGGTCAAATCACCTCGCTCATCGGCCCGAGCGGATGCGGCAAGACGACGCTCCTACGCTGCTTCAACCGCGTGAACGAGCGCTACGGATACGTCACCACAACCGGCGAAATAAAAATCGGCGGCAAGAACATCTACGATGCGGATGTCTCGCTTATCGAACTCCGCAAAGCCATCGGCATGGTTTTCCAGCGCCCAAATCCGCTGCCGATTTCCGTGTATGAAAACGTCGTATTCGGCCTGCGAGTCCACGCCGAAACCAAGCTCAGCAAAAGCACGCTCGACGACGCCGTGGAGAAGGCGCTCACGGAAGTCGGGCTATGGAAGGATTTGAAAGACCGGCTGAATGACAGGGCCATCAGCCTTCAGCTCGAACAGCAGCAAAAGCTCTGCATCGCCCGCCTTCTGCCGCTGAAGCCCGAGATCATCCTCATGGACGAACCGTGCAGCGCGCTCGATGTGAACGGCACCAAAGCCATCGAAGAGCTCATGTGGTCGCTCGCCGGCAAATACACTATCGTCATCGTCACGCACAACATGGCGCAAGCGCGCCGCGCATCGCATGAGTGCATCTTCATGCTCATGGGCGAATTCGTGGAGCACGCCCGCACCGAAGACATCTTCCTCAATCCGCGAAATCCGAAGACGGCGGAGTATATCGAGGGTCGTTACGGCTAGAAGCGCGGGTGCAAAACGTAGCTCGACATTCCAATGTCGAGAGGATGACTGCGGAAGAGTCGAAAGCTCTTCCTGTTGAAAACGGCAAAAACTCGACTTCGGAGAGTCGAGCCACGCCGCGCCGCCGGCTTGACTTCGCCCATGAGTAACGCGCAGTCCTCGTATCCGGAAGAACGTCGGTGTCTATCCCGATCGCCGATCATCGTTCGAAAACGAGAATAGGTAACGAGGAACGGCCGCAAAGGTTCGCGCGGGTCATGGGTTGACCCCTCCAACGTTCCTGCCAGACTTTCACCACGAATGAACACGACAGCATTCATAGCGGCAGCCGCGGCGGTATTGATGGGAATCGCGTGCGCGCGTGCAGATGAGCAGAACGGGCTTTCCGTGAACGTCTCGCGTAAGACGAGTGAACGTTCTTCCACGAGCGATGGCAATGGCACAAAGGTGCGACAGGGACTGAAGGTGGAGGTCAAGAATCTGCGTATTAAAGCGTTACCTCCTGGAGAGTTGCAGTGGACTGTCATCGTGAAGAAGCGTTATTCGGGGCTGGAAAAGCATAAGGGCACGGAAATCGTGAAAGCCCTGAAGCCGAGCGAATCATCGGAAATAGCCTTCGGGGATTTTGGTCTCGCGACTGTTCGCGAATATGAGTCCGTGGCGAAGGACAAAATCGAGTATGAAATCGTGATCCGTCACGAAGGCAAAGAAACCTACCGTTTTTCGACCGCGCCGGACTTCGCTGCCCTCGCAAAAGACGCGATACTTATAGAACGAAAGACGCCCGAAGATATCGAGAAGGCACGACTCGCGACGGAAGAGGCGGCAAAGCCAGTCGCGGAGCCAAAGTTGGAGGCCGACCCCGGCCGATTGTCGGTGAATGTCGCGAGGAAAACATTGGAAACACGCGGGCCGGAGCGCGACACGAGCTATGGCGGCATGGTCACTCGCAAAAAGCAGACCTTCAAACTCGACCTGAAGAATGTCGGAATCAAGCCGCTCCCTGCGGGCGAAATCCGCTGGACCGTCCTCGTGAAGGCACGCGGGTCGGGGATGACAAAATACGAAGGCGTGGAGCCAATAAAGGCGCTTCGGTCGGTCGATGCGATTGAGGCGCAGGTGGGGGAGTTTACGGTGGCGTCCTACAAGACTGACTATGATATTTCGAAGAGCGACATCGAGTATCGGATTGTAATCGTCCACGACGGCAAAGAGACGTACCGATTTGCGTCCGTGGCTGATTTTGCGACGCTGGCAAAAGCGGCGACACCGCTTGAAAAGAAGGAGGACGGTGCGAAAGTCGCCGAAGTCAAGCCTGCCGCCGACGCGGAAAAAAAGCCGGCTATCCCGGCAGTTCCAGGCGCTCCCGCCGCAGTGCCGCCTGCGATGGTTCCGGGTGCGCCCGCGACGGCGGGCGGCAATTCGGGCGGCACGCCGAAGAAGCCGAATCTTGATGAGCCGGTCATCAATCGCCCGCCGGTGGATTTTTTCAACTTGGGAGGGAAGTAGCGGGATTTGCCAGTTCGCTGGCCCTTTGCCTGCTAAGTTAATATGCCGCTCAAGCCGACTACCATCCTGACCGAGGACCAAATCCGGTTGTTTCACGCAAATGGATTCCTCCAATTGCCCGTGCTTTCGCCCCCAAGCGAGGTGGCGAAGTTGCGTGATGTTTTCGACCGGCTGTTTGCCCAAAAAGCCGGACGCAAAGAGGGATTTCAATACGACCTTGTTGGTCACGACGAGGACGGAAAAACGCAGTCTCTCCCGCAAATCATCAACCCCGTCAACTACGCGCCGGAACTGAAAGACACCCTTTTCCGTGCGAATGCGCTGGCCATCGCACGGCAACTTTATGGCCCGGAGTGCGCGCCATCTTTTGAGCACGCGATCCTGAAGCCCGCGGAATACGGGGCGCCGACGCCGTGGCATCAGGACGAGGCTCATCGCGTGGACCCAAACTTTGAGTACCGGCAGTTGTCGATTTGGATGCCGCTGCAGGAAGCGACGGAGGCAAACGGCTGCATGAAGTTCATTCCGGGCTCAAATCTAGGGCCCGTCCTCGCCCACGCATCGCCGGGGAATGACACGAAGGTCCACGCGCTGGAATGTATCGGTGATTTCGACAAAGAGTCTGCGGTGATCGTGCCGTTGCCGGCCGGTGGCGCGACGGTCCATGCCGGTCGCACCATTCACGGTGCTGGACCGAACCGCACCAACATCCCGCGCCGCGCATACATCCTCGGATTTGAAGTCCCGCCCAAGCTCTGCGAGCAAAAGCGCGAATTCCCATGGCTAGAAGAAAAGCAAACGGCGAATAGCGAGCGTCGCAAGAATTGGCGGCGCAAGGGTGGCTTCCTCGTGGAGGCGATGCGCAAGCTCCGCCGCGGCTTTCTGACAAATCCGAAGCGGCTACTGTTTGAGGTGAAGCGCGTTGTGCGCGCGATTTTCCGGTAGCGGAATGTGCGACAATTTTTGAGATGTCGCCCGCTAATGCTCCACGCGCGGCTTTGACTATGCCCACAATTCCGGCGTAGTCTTCCTCGTTAAGCAGATGCCCGAAGGTCTGCGTTTCGCCATTATGAAATCGCGCTCGTTCTTCTCCGCACTGCTCACGTTTCTCCTGTTCACACTCATGCTCCACGCGGGAAAGCGGGACGCGTTGTGGAAGGAGGTCGCGGATGCGGACGAGAAGAGCCTGCCCGCGACGGCGATCGAGAAACTTACTCCGATTATCGACGGCGCAATGGCGGACAAGGCGTGGCCGGAAGCCATCAAGGCCATCGCGCGCCGGGTAGTGTTTGAGTCGGAAATCGAAGGCGCGAAGCCGGAGGAGAAAATCACGCGCATGGAGGCAGAAATCGCGAAAGCGCCAAAGCCGATGCAACCCGTGATGGAGGCAATTCTTGCCGGGTGGTATTGGGAATATTTCCAGACAAACCGATGGAAGTTCATGCATCGAACGCAAACCGCAGAAGCGCCGGGAAACGACTTCACGACTTGGGATATCACGCGGCTGTTCGCCGAAATAGGCAAACACTTTGCTGCGGCACTCGGCAACGAACCGGCGCTCAAAGCCGTCCCCATCATCGACTACGCTGACTTGCTGGAGAAGGGGACGATGTCCGATGCGCTGCGCCCGACACTTTACGACTTCGTCGCGCACCAGGCGCTGGAATTCTACAGCTCCGGCGAGCAGGCTGCGAACAAGGCAATCGATGAGTTTGCACTGAGTGCCGAAAGCGCAGTGTTCGGCACGGTTTCGGAGTTTCTAGCGTGGGCTCCCGCTGGCGATTTGATCACGGTCAAAGCGGTCCGGCTTTATCAGGCGCTCTTGCAGTTTCACGAGCGCGACGCGGACAACTCCGCGTGGTTGCACTGCGATCTGGAGCGGATGCGCTTCGGAAATAATCAGGCATCCGGCGATACCAAAATGGCGCGCTATGCGGCAGCGCTGAAGCGGTTCTCGGAACAATGGGGCGACCGCGAACTGTCGGCCGTGGCACGGTATGAGTGGGCGCGTCTCCTCGCGGATGACGAACCCGTGGAGGCGCATAAAATCGCGACTTTCGGAGCGAGGGCATTTCCGAACAGCATCGGCGGCAGGCTTTGCAAATCAGTCATCGCGGGTATCGAAGTAAAGACGCTGGAGGTCGAAACCGAGCAGGTCTGGAATGCGCCGTGGCCCGTTATCAAAGCGCGCTACCGGAATTTTACGGAGCTGAATTTCCGCCTCGTGAAACTCGATTTCGTCGCGGTCATGCGGGAAGCGAATGCTGATGATTACGAAGAACGGCTTTTGAGAAAGAAGCCGCTGCGCTTCTGGAAAGTGGAGCTGCCTGCGACGCCTGACTTCCGCGAACGCACCGAGCAGATCGCAGTGCCGCAGGATTTGAAGCCGGGTTTCTACGTGCTGATCGCAAGCCCCGCATCGAACTTTGGCGAGAAGGATAATGTCGTGAGCTACACTCGTGTTTGGGTGAGTGACCTTGCGCTTGTCATGCGTGCTCACGATGACCGCGCATCCGTTGAGGGCTTTGTGCTCAATGCGCTTTCCGGCGATCCTGTCATCGGAGCGGATGTGCAACTGTGGGCCGAAGGCAACGACAGGCTGGTGAAGAGCCCACAGACCAAGACCGATCAGAACGGCTTGTTCTCTTTTTCCGGCAAGCCCGACTCGCGCGTCATTGTTCACGCGACGTTCCAAGGACAGGAAATTACGACGCACGACACAGTATCGATTGGGATAGTGCAGGAGAAGACGCGGGCGGAGAAGAAGACCGTCTTTTTCACCGACCGAGCGCTCTACCGGCCCGGACAGACGATTCAATACAAAGGCATCTGCCTCCGCGCCGCCACCGAGCGCGACGATTACGCGACGCTCAGCGGGCAAGTCGTGACGGTGCAGTTCCTTGATGCGAATCAAAAGGAAATCGCGACGGCGAAGCACAAGACGAATGACTATGGCTCATTCGCCGGAAGTTTCACCGCGCCGCGAGATCGCCTCGCGGGACGCATGTCGATTCAAGTCTCGAAAGGCCCGGACGGAGCGACCGTCTTAAATGTTGAGGAATACAACCGACCAAAGTTTCATGTCGCCATCGAGCCTCCGAACGAAGCTGCAAAGCTCGATGCGAAAGTGGCCGTCGAGGGCAAGGCCACCGCATATACAGGCGCGGCCATCGGAGGAGCAAATGTGAAGTATCGCGTGACGAGAGGCGTGCAGCTTCCAGCGTGGTGGGGCTCATACTTCTGGTGGCGGCAGCGGCCCGAAACCAACGCGCAGGAAATTGCCCACGGAACGACTGCAACGAAAGACGACGGAAGTTTTGCAATCGAGTTCACGGCGAAGCCCGACCGCGCCGTCTCGGAAAAAGACCAGCCAATTTTTGACTACATGGTCACCGCCGACATCACCGATACAGCGGGTGAAACACGCTCTGCGAGTCGCTTCGTGCATGTCGGCTACACGGCGCTGAAAGCCTCGCTCTCGGCTGATGAATGGCAGACTTCGAGCAAGCCGGTGGACCTGAACATCTCGACCCTCACGAACGACAGGGAGCCGCAGGCAACAGAAGGACAGGTAAAAATTTACCAACTCGAACAACCCGATCAAGTGGTTCGTCCATCGCTTTCCACGGAGCCATCGCCGTGGCGGAAGAGCGGAATCAAAGAGCCGGAGCCCGATCCGGCGAAACCGGAATCGTGGAAGCTCGCCAAAGTCGTAGCCGAGCGCGCTTTCACGACGGACGCGAAAGGCGATGCGAAACTTCCGTTCAAACTCAACGCAGGTCCGTATCGCGCGATGTTGGAAACGAAGGATCGTTTTGGAAAACGTGTAACCGCGCAGCTTCAGTTCAACGTGCTCAATGTGGATGGAAAGCCGCTTGCCGTGCGGGTGCCGAACATCGTCGAGGCACCCAAGTGGGAAGTCGAGCCGGGTGAAGAATTCATGGCGCTGTGGGCGACGGGCTATCCGAATGCCCGCGCATTTATCGAAATCGAATACCGGGGAAAAATGCTGCAAGGATTCTGGACAGAAAACGGAGCAGCGCAGCAGCAAGTGAAACAGCGCATCACCGAGGCAATGCGAGGCGGATTCGTATTGCACGTAACGATGGTAAAAGAGAACCGCGCCTACCTGACCTCGCGGGAAGTGAGCATCCCGTGGAGCAACAAAGAACTGACGGTGAAATGGGAACACTTAACGTCGAAGCTCGAGCCCGCGCAGAAGGAGACTTGGACCGCAGTCGTCATCGCTCCAGATGGGAAGAAGGTCCCGGCTGAATTGGTGGCAACGCTCTACGATCAATCGCTCGACGCGTTCCTGCCGCATCAATGGCAGCGCAGATTCAACGTATTTCGCGGCGAGCAGGGGAAGCTTTCATTCACATTTGAAAATGAATCGGAAAGTCTTGAACACTTACGCGGACAGTGGACGCCGCTTCAGAATGTCCCGGCGATGGAATACCGACATTTTCCGGATGAACTTTCTAGCTCTGGTTCGCCTGTTCCGGCGCCTTCAATGGCATTTGAATCTTCGCGCAGAGGTCGCGCGAAAGCCGCTGCAGACTACGCGCCCGTGATGTCCGGTGCCGCCACAATCACAAAGGGAAATCGCGCCGGCTCCCTAGCCGTAAGTGCCAATACGATCGATGCGATGCTTTTTGGCGGAGCAGGGAGTTCCACGATCGCTCCCGGCATCTTTTCCATGGCGGGCGCAAAAACGGACCCGCAGTTTCAAGTTGTCGGAGGCGGCAAGCCGCCGGCCGTTGACCTCTCCGCTGTCTCTGCCCGCAAGAACCTCAACGAAACGGCGTTCTTTTTTCCTCAACTGCTTGCTCGCGACGATGGCTCGGTGGCGATGGAGTTCACGATGCCGGAGGCGCTGACGACGTGGCGCTTCATGGGCTTTGCGCATGACCGCAAGCTGCGCAGCGGGCTGCTTGAGGACAAAGTCGTCACGGCAAAAGACATCATGGTGCAGCCAAATCCGCCCCGCTTTTTGCGCGAGGGCGACGGGTTGGAATTCACGGTGAAAGTGTCGAATCAATCGGCGACCCGACAGGCTGGAAAAGTGCGGCTCACGCTCGCTGAAGCCCGCACGGGAAAATCGGTCGATCCGGATTTTGCGATTGCGAACATCGACCGCGAGTTCGATCTGCCATCGCATGAAGCGCGGAGTTTTTCGTGGAAGCTGAAAGTCCCCGACGGCGCAGAGCCGCTCATCTACAAGGCCGTCGCATCGACGGAGCGCCTCTCGGACGGCGAGGAGGGACTGCTGCCCGTGCTGTCGCGGCGCACGCTGGTGGCGGAATCGCTACCGTTGCCAATTCGCGGCGCACAGACGAAGGCGTTCGATTTCACCCGGCTGATAGAGTCGGAAAAATCCGACACGCTCAAGTCGCAGAGCCTCACCGTGCAGATGGTGTCGAACCCTTCGTGGTACGCGGTGATGGCGCTGCCGTACCTCATGGAATTCCCGCATGAATGCAGCGAGCAGACGTTCAACCGGCTCTACGCCAATGCGCTCGCCGGACACATCGCGGCATCGAGTCCAAAGATTCGTGCGGTGTTTGATCAATGGAAAGGCACTCCTGCTCTCGATAGCCCGCTGGAGAAAAATCAGGACCTCAAATCCGTGATGCTCGAAGAAACGCCGTGGGTTCAGCAGGCGCTGAAAGAGAGCAGTTCGCGGAAGAATGTCGGCGTGCTCTTTGACGGCAACCGACTCGAAAAAGAAACTGCCCGCGTGTTGCGCAAGCTCGGCGAGATGCAGCTTGCCGATGGCCGCTGGCCTTGGTTTCCGGGCGGACGCGCGGATGACTTCATCACACTTTACATCACGACCGGCTTCGGACGGCTCCGGCATCTCGGGGTGAAAATTGACACCGCTCCTGCCGTGAAATCACTCGATGCACTCGACGCATGGATCGAACGCGAATACCGCGCGATTTCTAAGCTCGGGAACAAGGTCGAGAACCATCTCGATTCGACCACCGCACTTTATCTCTACGGCCGGAGCTTCTTCATCGCCGAGCATCCCGTCCCGCAGGAGCACAAGGAAGCGGTCGATTATTTCCTCGGCCAAGCCCGCAAGTATTGGACGAAGACGGCGCGCCAATCGCAGGGACACCTTGCCATCGCGCTGAAGCGGTTCGGCGACAAGCCGGCGGCTCTGGGCATCGTGAAGTCGCTCAAAGAACGCGCGGTGAACAATGAGGAGATGGGCATGTTTTGGCGCGATGCGGAGCGCTCGTGTATGTGGAGCCAGGCACCCATCGAGACACATGCGCTGATGATCGAAGCGCTCGACGAAGTTGCTGCCGACACCAAAGCCGTCGAGGACTGCAAAGTGTGGCTCTTAAAGCAAAAGCAGACACAGGACTGGCGCACGACCAAAGCCACTGCCGACGCGATCTACGCGCTACTGCTGCGCGGCGGGAACATCCTTTCTTCCAACGCTCTTGTGGAAGTCTCGCTCGGCGGCGAAGTCGTGAAGCCGGAGAAAATCGAAGCCGGCACCGGATTCTACGAACAGAAATTCGTGCGCGGCGAAGTTAAGCCGGAGCAGGGGAAGATCGTCTTGAAGAAGACGGATGCAGGCGTGGCGTGGGGTAGCGTGCATTGGCAATACCTCGAAGACATGAGCAAAGTAAACGCCTACGCGGCCACGCCACTCAAGCTCACAAAGGCGCTCTTCACTCGCCAACTCACGGATAAAGGTCCGGTGCTCGTGCCGGTAAAAGACAAAGTGAAAGTCGGCGATGAACTCGTCGTGCGTCTCGTCCTCAGCACCGACCGCGACATGGAATACGTGCACATCAAAGACCATCGCGGCAGCGGCACCGAGCCGGTGAATGTGCTCTCCGGCTACCGCTGGCAGGACGGTCTGGGCTTTTACGAAACCACGCGCGACGCCGCGAGTCACTGGTATGTGGACCGTCTGCCGAAAGGAAATCACGTCTTCGAGTTCACCACGCGCGTCGTCCACCGCGGCCGCTACCAGACAGGCTTCGCAACCATCGAGTGCATGTACGCGCCGGAGTTCGGCGCGCACTCGGAAAGCATTTGGATCGAGGCGGAGTAGCGCGCGAGTTGCTCTCCAATCACGTTCGCCCCGGGCCTCGTGCGGGTCCGTGTTCCCGTGTGGCGCGCGGGCATTCCGCTTTCCATCCGCCAAATAAAGGCTACAAGGCCAGATATGAGACGCATCCTTCCTTTCGCAATTCTGGCAGCGGTGATCGCTGTCGCCACCGCACAGAGCCCTGTCCCGCCACCCACCCCGCCGGGTGATGACACCAAAGTCACTCCCGGAAAAGTGGTCGCCAACAAACCAATCTGGCGCGTCAATTTACCGGGTGGAACTTATGAGCTGATCGTCGGCGCGATGATCAGCGTGAGCAGCCACGAATACGTCATCGAGCCCGGCACGACGCGGGTCACCGAGGTGAATGTGGACACGACCGGCCAGCTCAACGTCCGCTTTTACTACATCGAAGCCGGCATGGCCGCGCCTCCCGGCGGAATCGGCGGCGCAACATTTGACAAAGTGAAGAGCCTCGTGAACGAAGCGGGCGAACGCACGGGCACATCCGACTTGTGGAAAAATGTGCGCAAGAGCTACCCGACGACAACGCACGCTCGGACGGTCGAATACCGTGTGAGCAGCAAAGACAGCCTCAACAAAATATTCTCAAGCGCCTCCAAGTGCCTTCGCACCGGGCGCGAGGATGAGTTGAAGGTTTCGGACTGAACTACGAGCGCGCAGACGCCGCATCCTCGGCGATCTGAGTTTTAAGAGCATCGAGCGAGGGGAACTTTTGCTCCGCACGGATGAAGCGGCGGAAGTGGATTTCGAGGTCGGTGCCGTAAAGGTCTCCGCTGAAATCGAACAGGTGAACTTCCAGCAGGCGCTCGCTGTCGGCGGATTGCACGGTGGGGCGCAGGCCGATGTTGGCGACGCCCCGGATGCTTTCGTTTCCGAGCGTCGCGGCGATTGCATAGACGCCGTTCGGCGGGAGCTGTTCGTTTTCCGGGCGGATGTTTGCGGTGGGGAAGCCGATGGTTCGGCCGAGTTGGTTGCCGGCGATGACGGTGCCGAAGAGGCTGAACTCACGGCCGAGGAGTCGTTGCGCTGTGGGCAGGTCGCCGCGCTGAACGGCGGCGCGAATGGCGGTGCTGCTGACGGGCTGATCGTCCACGGAGACGCTCGGAATTCCGTTCGCGCTGAAGCCGAGGCGCGTGCCGAGGGTGGTGAGCAGCGCGAGATTTCCAGCGCGGCCTTTACCAAAAGCCCAATTCTGCCCGACACAAAAATGGCGCAGATCACACGCAGCGGCGAGTTGTTCGATAAACGTAGCGGGCGGCGTGGCGGCGAACTCTTTCGTGAACGGAATGACGAGAGTGTGCTGCACGCCGAGTGCTTTCAAAATGCGGAGTTTGTGCCGTGTGGAAGTGAGCAGTGGTGAAGCGTTATCTGGCCGCAGAACGCTGGTGGGATGCGGGTCGAATGTGAGCACGACGGCGCTGCCGTTGTTCGCAGCCGCGAAATCGAGTGCGCTGGAAATGACTGCGCGATGGCCGAGATGCACGCCGTCGAAGACGCCTGCTGCGATGGCAATGTGTCGGTGGAGCGTGGCGAGGTCGGAGATGGCGGTGGAGGTGTTCATGCCAACGGCTTTGGACTGCGGCAGCCTGCTGCCGCTTTTCTCAGCCAGCCTGCTGGCGCTGAGTCGAACCGACGCCATGCAAACGCGATGGCCGCTCTGTTTTTGGACGCCAAAAAAACTCTCGCCGCCAGCAGGCTGGCTGGAAAAAGCGGCAGCAGGCTGCCGCAGTCCAAGGGCTTCGCCTTCACGCTCCGCGGAGGATGCTCACTTGCGGGAGGGTCAAAATCTTTTTGAGCACTTCGTCCACGTCGCCGTTTTTCAGCGCATCGACGGATACGGCTCCTTCCAC
>JAYSTZ010000736.1:0-16154 GCA_043719365.1 Verrucomicrobiaceae bacterium
TGCTTCACGACGGGATTCTCGGGGAGCTCGGCGAAGGTCAGCCCGCCGTCCTTGCTATACACGAGGCACTCGCCGCGCTCCGTACTGGTAAATGCGGCGAACTGAGTGCCTTTGCCGAGCCCCGCTGTGTCTTCGTGGTCCACGAAGCCGCCGCCCGAAAACGCCATATCCTTCGTCGTGCGCTGATACAGGGCGACGGGCTTTTCCTCCCAGTGTACGAGGTCCACGCTTTCGAGATGGCCCCAGTGCATGTTGCCCCAGAAAATTCCGAACGGGTTGTATTGATAGTAGAGGTGATATTTCCCGCCGTGGAAGACCATTCCGTTGGGGTCATTGTTCCACCCGCGGCGCGTCGATGCGTGGAACTGATTGCGGTAGGGCTTGTCGTAGTCATCCGGCAACCACGCCTCCGTTTCAGCGCCGACTTTGATGCGATCAAACGCAGCGCGAAACGCCTCGGGCACTTTCTTCCCGTCCACCGTCGCGATCTTGATTCTTTTTCCCTTCAATTTGAAATGCTCAAGTGGATACGCCGCGAGCCATGAAGCATCGGTGCCTTGCGGCAGGCCGACATCGAAGCTCTGCACGAGTGTGTCGCCATCGTAGATTCCTAGCGGGATGATGCTGGGGCCTTTTGCGGTGTTGCTGACCGGCACGATGAGATGGCTGGCATCGACGGTGAGCGTCTTTTCCAAAGCCGCCTTCGTCGGCGCTGGCGCGGCATTCGTGTCGGAATGCACGATCTGATCCACGCTGATATGTCCCCATCCACCCTTGCGTTGGTCCACGATCACGAGCGTCGCATCACTCCCGGCAAACTCCTCGACATTCCAGGATGCAGGCTCGAGCGCCTCGCTGCCGCCGGGGTCCGTATTCGGGCCCGTCGCGCTGCGTACTATCTTGCCGTCCACTACAAGACTCATGCACGTCTCCTTCGCCCATCCGCCGCCGCCGATGAGGAAATTGAGGAACTTGCGCTCAATCTTAAACACCGGAGATGTCAGCGTGCCCGTGGCTCCATCGCCGCCGTTGAAGGAATTCACCAGACCCTTGCCGTCAAAGCCCTCCACATGCATCTGTCCCTGCAACGTGCCTCGCGCCGGTCCCGAGCCAAAGGCAGTTCCTTCGACTTTCCATTCGCCGTAGTTCTCACCCTCAAAGTCGGCGATGCCGATGGGCTCTGCCGCGTGGAGCGGTGCGGAGGCGATGACGGACAGGAATAATGTGACGAGTATTTTCATAAGCTTGAGTAAGATTCAGTTGATGATTCGAGAGTGAACGGAACGGCCCCGGATTGTGAGCAGACAGCAGACGCGATCTCGCAGGCGTTTCGGAGAATGTTATTATACTCGTGGCCCCGCAGAAGCCCGAGCACGAGGGCCGCAGTGAATGAATCGCCTGCGCCGACGGTGTCGCGCACGATGGTCGGAATGCCGGGTTGCGAGATGAGTTCGTCGCGCGAAATGAGGAGCGCGCCGTCAGCGCCGCGCGTCATTGCGACAAGGTCGAGCTGATACTTCTCGATCAATTCACGCAGCATGACTGCGGGTTCTTCATCCATCGCGATCCCACATGAGTTCGCGACTTCCGGCAGTTCTTCGTCGCTGATTTTGAGCACGCTGGCCAGAGCGATGGATTCGCGGATGAGAGCGGCATCGAAGAACGGCTTGCGCAAATTGATATCGAGCACCCGAAGAATGCTGGTGGCCTTTGCTGCGGTGAGTGCGCGCTGAATCGTCGCCCGCGAAACAACCCCGCGCTGACCCAGCGTTCCGAAGTAAATCGCGTCCGACTCTTTAATGCGCGTCTCCAAAGCATCACTCCATTTAATACGGTCCCAAGCGGAAGGGGCGTGAATCTCAAAGCCAGGCTTGCCCGCTGGATCGATGCTCACTCCCACGCTGCCGGTGGGAGCGCCTGCGATGCGCTGGATGAGCGATGTATCGATACCAAAACTTTTGAGAATCCCGACCGCTGAAGCCCCGTGCGCATCTTCGCCGACGGCGCTGAGCATGGTCACTTCACCACGAAGAAGCGCGGCGTGGCAGGCGAAGTTTGCCGCTGCTCCGCCGAAGCGTGCGCCCTCCGGAAAGAGGTCCCACAGAACCTCGCCGCAAGACAGGATTTGAATCGGTGCCTTGCTCACGGCGCGAGTTCGCGAACGATTTGGATGAAACGAGCGTTCATTTGAGTCAGCACCTCGAGCGCGTTCGCTTTCTCGGCAATGATAGGGAATGTTGCGGAGCTTGAAAGATTCGCTGACACTTGTGCGGGTTGTAAGGGACCTACTCCGGCGTGCTGATGCGGTAGAGCTGGGTGAGCGTCCGGATGAAGAGGCTGTTCCCCGCGACGGCCGGCGTGGCCATGCACATTTCACCGAGGCTGTTTTTCCGAACGAGTTTGAATTCCGGTCCGGCGGCAACGACGTAAGTGTCACCGGATTCACTGATGCAAAATATCTTCCCGTTGTATGCCCACGGCGACGCGGTGAATTGCGTGATGCCGTTGGTATTGAGCCGCTGTTTCCCGAAAAGTTCGGCGCCGGTTTTTGCATCGGAGCTCGCGAAAAAACCGCCATCGAAAAGCACGTAAAACTGATCGCGATACACCAGCGTCGAGGGATTGTACGGCGCGCCAGTGCGCTGATACCATGCGACGAATGGCGACGAGGTTTCATCGGGCTTCAGGCTGATGTCGCCGGATGCGCCGGGCCGGATTGCAAATACCGGACGGACCTTGTCGCCCACGTAGCCGGAGCAGAGGTACAGCAGTCCGTTCGCGGCAAAGGGCGTCGGAATCACAATGGACGACATCCCTCCGAATTCCCAAAGCAACGTGCCGTTTAAATCATAAGACCGCACGCGCTTGCGGCCGGGCGTGATGAGTTCGATGCGTTTTTCGTTTTCCCAAATATACGGTGTCGCCCAGTTGCTCGGCTCGTCGCGGTCCACCTTCCAAACATCTTTGCCGGTCAGTTTATCGAGCGCGACAACGAATGACTTCTCCTCGTTATCATTCACCACGTAGAGCCGGTCTTTGTGCAGCACTGGCGAAGCGGCGGAGCCCCAGCCGTAGCGGGTCTTGAACGTGCCGAAGTTTCTGGTCCACACCACGGCACCCTTCATATCGAGGCAGAACAACCCGGCGTCGCCGAACGGAGCATACACGCGCTCGCCGTCGGTTACGGGCGTTGCCGAGGCGTAGGTGTTTTTTAGATGCACCGAACCCGCGGGCGCTCCGTGATGGACCTCGGTGTCCCACAGCGTTTTTCCAGTTGCGAAGTCGAGGCAAAGCACGCGGAACTGATGCGCGACCGTCGGCGGCGTGGGGCGGTCGCCACCGAAATAGAGCCCCGGTTTCGGTGCCTCAGTCTCGCCTTCGCTGACAACCGTGGTGACGAAAACCTTGCCGCCCCAAACGATCGGGCTCGACCATCCGCGTCCCGGCACGGCGACCTTCCATGCCACGTTGTCAGTCTCGCTCCATTGCTCCGGGAGTCGCGGATTGTCCTCAATGACCCCGCGCGAATCCGCGCCGCGAAACTGCGGAGAGTCACCCGCAAAGACCGGGTTGACTTGGATCAACGCGACAGCGAGCGCGCACAATGGAGATGGGAAATATGACATCACTTTTCGTTCTACTTGCGGATGCCGATATTCCACCGAGGGATCTTTTGCGATTTCCCGTCGGTGGTTTTTACTTCGAGAAGAAGCGGAGTTGGTTCGCTGCCGTCGGTGTATTCGACGAGCACGGGCTTCACGAGAGGCACCTCTTTTCCGCGGACATCGACCATCATTTGTACGACGCCGGTTTCGCCGGGGGCGTAGTGCCATTTCGTGACTTTCCCAGTGGTGCAGCACGCGCATCCGGTCTTGATTTCGCTGATGCTGACTTGGGTGGTTCCGGTGTTTTTAAATGGAAATTCCGCGCGATAGATGCCGGTGCCTGCTTTGTAAGTGGCAGCTTTGCGGGTGGTTTCCCATTTGAGTCCGGCGTGGGCGAGCGCGGGAAGGAGTAGCAGGAGCGCGACAGGTGATTTCATCTGAGGCTAGAAATAGAGCGATTTCTTTCCGGTGTCGAATCGTTCTTGGGGTGGCTGGTGGCGGCTTTTTGCAGATTTCAGCCTCCACGCTTTAATAACCTGTTGAAAAAGTCGGTCTTTTATTGCTCTATCCGAATTCACTCCGAAACAAAACTGTCACCCACATGAAACCATCGTTCATTCTCTCAGCAACCATTGCACTCATCGCGTCGGCCCATTCCGCAGAGCTCCCGACTGGCGTGAAAGCCGAACCGCTCGCGACACGCTCCGTCGGCGCGGGCAAGACGCTCTTTACCCAGCTCAGCGCCGAGCAAAGCGGCATCACCGTGATGAATAAGATGAACGTCGATCATCCGATGAGCTATCTCTACCATTCGGGTATGACGACGGGCGGTATCATCACCGCCGACTTCGACGGCGATGGAAAGCCCGATGTCTTCTTCGCGGGCACCACCGGGCCAAACGTCCTCTACCGCAATCTCGGAGGGATGAAATTTGAGGATATCACAGCGAAGAGTCCAGGGCTCGACGGCGGCGATGCGTGGACGGCGGGCGCTTCTGCGGCGGATGTCGATGGAGACGGCGATTTGGACATCTACACTTGCAACTACATGAAGGCGAACCAGCTCTTCATCAACGACGGCAAGGGCGTCTTCACAGAGCTGAAAGGTGCCGGCGGCCTGGACGCCGTGGAGTGCTCGCACAGCGCTTATTTTGCGGACGCGGATGGGGATGGCGATCTCGACATGTATCTGTTGACGAATCGCATTGAGGATCCGAAAGGCACGCCGTCCGAGTTGCCGGTGGATAAATTCAAAGATGGATCGGTGAGCATCAAGCCGGGCTTTGAGCAGTACTACCACGTCTGGCGCTTCGATTATGACAACTGGGGTAGCGAGGCCGTGGGTACAGACGACCACTTTTATCGGAATGACAGCAAGCTCGGTGCGGTGAAATTTACCGACATTACCAAGCAGTCCGGCATCTCAGGTCGCGGCGATGGATTGGGGGCCGTGTGGACAGACTACGACACCGACGGGAAAATCGACCTTTATGTGGCGAACGATTTCATGGGCGCGGACAAGCTCTACCACAATAATGGCGACGGAACTTTCACCGACATGCTTGCCGCGGTAGCGCCGCACACGCCGTGGTTCTCGATGGGCGTGGATGCAGGTGATGTGAACAACGATCTACTCCCCGACATTCTCATCGCGGACATGAGTGCCACATCGCACTTCAAGTCCAAGACCACGATGGGCATCATGGGTGGCATCGACCTAAAGCGATCGTATTTCTCCGCCACCCCTCAATACATGGTGAACACGCTGCTCGTGAACACGGGCACCGGGCGCTTCCTCGAAGGCAGCAAGCTCTTCGGTGTGCGCAGCTCGGACTGGACGTGGACGGTGAAGTTCGCCGACCTCGATCTTGATGGATGGCAGGACGTTTACTTCACCAACGGCATCAGCCGGCACATGAACGATTCGGACATCAAGATCACGCAGGACCAGCTCACCGGGAAGCACATGTTCGACTATTTCAAGTCCGGGGAGATGCGCAAAGAAGTGAACCGAAGCTATCGCAATACGGCCCAAAACAAGTTCGACGAGACGAGCGAAGCGTGGGGGCTTAATCACAATGGTGTGACCTACGGAGCTGCGTCTGCGGACCTCGATGGCGACGGCGACCTCGACATCATCGAAGTAAACCTCGAAGAGCCGAACTTCGTGCTCCGCAACGACGCGCAACAGGGCAACCGCGTCGTCTTGAGGCTCACTGGTGTGAAGTCGAACTCTCACGCAATTGGCGCCCGAGTCATCGTCAAAACAGCAAGCGGCTCGCAGATGCGGATAATCTCTCCGCAGAGCGGCTACATGACGTACAACGAAGACATCGTCCACTTCGGCCTCGGCAAAGACGAAGTTATCGACGAACTCACTATCCACTGGCCCGGTGCTGGAACCGAAACGCTCAAAGGACTAAAGGCGAACATGCGCTACAGCATCACACAGCCCGCAAACGGCGGAGAGCCCGAAGTGCCCGCTGCGAAGATCGACACGCTCTTCAATGCCAGCAAAGCGCTCGACGTGCTGAAACACAAGGACTCCGGATGGGACGACGATTTCAAACGGCAGATTCTACTTCCGCACGCCCAGAGTCAGCTCGGACCGGTCCTCGCGTGGGGGGATGTTGATGGCGACGGGGATGACGACCTTTTCTTCGGCGCAAGCGCAGGAAATATCGCGGAAATTCGCCTCAACGACGGCAAAGGGAAGTTCGTCGCAAAGTGGGTCGAAGACTTCCGTTCCGACAAAGCTTCCGAAGACATGGGCGCAGCCTTTTTCGACGCAGACGGCGACGGCGACCTCGACCTCTACGTTGCGAGCGGTAGCAATGAATTCCAGCCCAACGCAAAGGAACTCGCCGACCGTCTTTACATCAACGATGGCAAAGGGTCCTTCACCAAAGCCGCGACGGGAAGCATCCCCCCGGATACAGAAAACGACGGCCCGGTCGCCGCTGTGGACTATGACCGCGATGGAAAGATCGACCTGTTTATCGGGGCACGCAATAATCCGGGCGACTACCCGCACGCAAATCGCTCGCGACTTCTCCACAACGAAAGCGTCGGTGGAAAAGTGAAGTTTGTTGACGTGACAGACACCGTTCCAGGTCTTGCAAACTCCGGAATTGTGAACTCCGCACTTTGGTCCGACACAAATAACGACGGCTGGCTCGACCTGATCATCGCCGCCGAATGGCAGCCGATTCGTGTCTTCAAGAATACACAGGGCAAGCTCGCGGACAGCACCAAAGACGCCGGGCTCGCCGACATGAAGGGATGGTGGAACAGCATCACGGCAGGCGATTTCGATGGCGACGGCGACCTCGACTACGCGGTTGGCAACGCCGGACTGAACACCAAATACAAACAGCCCGACGACCATCACCCAATGGTCACCTTCTACGGCGACTTCGACGGCACAGGAAAGCCCAACATCGTCGAAATGAAACGCGAAGGTGAGAACCTGCTCCCGGAGCGCGGAAGAAGCTGCTCGTCCAACGCGATGCCGTTCATCAAAGACAAATTCCCGACGTTCAAACAGTTCGCACTCGCCAGCATCAACGATGTCTATGGAGATGACAAACTCGCCAAGGCGGAGAAATACGAAGCCAATGAGTTCCAAAGCGGCATCCTGTGGAACGACAAAGGAAGGTTCACCTTCAAGCCGCTCGAACGCATGGCGCAGATAGCGCCCATCCACGGAATCGTCGCCGCCGACTTGAACGGTGACGGCAACTGCGACCTCTTCCTCGCCGAGAACTTCTTCGGCCCGCAGATCGAGAATCCACGCTACGATGGCGGCCTCGGCGATCTGCTTCTAGGCGACGGAAAAGGCGGCTTCACCCGCGTAGAGCATCGCAAGAGCGGCATCGTGATTACTGGCGACATGAAGAGCGCCACGCTCGCAGACTGGAACGGCGACAATCGCCCCGACATCGCGGTAACCCGCAACAACGAGACCGCCGTGGCTTTTGAAAACAAAGCGGGGAACTGGGTCCGAGTGAACGTCCCCGCCGCGAAGGCTCCCGGTGCACGGGTGACACTTACACGCGGCGCGCTGAAGCAAACCACGGAACTCGCCGCCGGATCGGGCTACCTCAGCCAGAGCATCAGTGCCGCATTCTTCGGACTGGGAGACGCCGCGACCGTAGGAAAAATCCGCGTCCAATACGCCGACGGCACAGCCGCCGAAGCCGACTTCGACGGCAAGGCCGGCGTGGTCACCGTCAAAGCCGCCAAGTAATCGCAATCAAACGAAAGGGGCGGGGCCTGTGAAAACAGACCCGCCTTTTTCGTTTTCACGCTACAAGCTCAGTCCGCGCAAATCCTCCACCGTTGCCACACCGGTGGTCCCGAGTTGATGAATGACGACCGAGGCTGCCGCATTTGCGAGCTCGAGGGCTTCGGAGACTTCGGCTCCGGCGGCAAGCGCGGCGCAGAGATTCGCACTCACGGCGTCACCCGCGCCAACGATGTCGATTTCTCCGCGAATAGGCAAAGCCGGTGCCCGATGCGTCGCGCTCTCAGGCATTGCGCCCACCATTCCGTTTTCGGCGAGAGTGATGAATACCGGGCGCCCGGTCTTCGCCGCAAGCGCTGCAGCGGCTTCAGGGACTTCGGTAAGGTCGCTCAAATCACGGTTCATAAGCAGACCAAGCTCCTTGCCATTCATCTTCATCGTCACGGGTGGCCAGTCGCGCAGGCTCCGGCGGGAATCAGCAAGAATCGGCAGCGACGGATGTGCTCGCGCGATTTCGCCGATGGCATCCCGGACCGCCGCCGTGACGACGCCGGTCTCCGCGACATCAACCTGGTCCATGATGATGAAGGCATCGACTTCCCCGGCGAGAGCGCGCATTGCACCGATGATCTTTTTCTCCACTTCCGCTGGCGTGAGCGACCAGTTTTTTAAATCGAGCCGGCTCAACTCGCGCCCTCCAAGCATGGGCTTCGTGTAAGTAAACGTGCGCCGGTGCGGCGTCTCGACGAAGTGCTCAAGATGCACGCCACGGAGCTTTCTCAACGCCTGCATGAGCTCAAATCCCTCGCCATCGCGGCCCGCAAAGCCGACGACGGAAATGCGCGGAATGCCGAGGGCGACGAGATTATTTACAATCGTCCCCGCCGCCCCCGCCTGCGCGCGGACGTTCGTGACGTTGTGAACCGGCAACCCCGTCTCGATGGAAGCCTCCGCGAGAGCTGGATCGATTTCGAGGTAGCGGTCCAGACACACATCGCCGACCACCGCGATTCGGAGTTTGCAATAACGGCCGGTGATTTGTTCGAAGCGCTCGCGGTTCATTCGGTGAAAGGACAACGACACTTACGCGAGTGTCTCGGCGAGTGGGAGTGAAATCTCGGCACCTGCGACCAATTCAATTCCCGAATAACTGATCTTCACGATCCGAATGAAGGACCGCCTCATTCGTTTTCGGGCGCGCATCTTCGCAGAGTGCATGTTTCTGGCTCAATGTGGCGTCCACCCAAGCGGGACGCCAATCCTTGCAAGCATCATTGCGCCGCGTTATTCGCAATTCGGGACTTTTTGGAGTCCCTTACGTCACCACTTTAGACACCATGCCAATACTCGCCGATGTCGAAGCCCTGCTGTCCGCACTCACACGCGAAGAAAAAGCATCCCTCTTGCAGACAATCGCGAACGACCTCGGCGATAGCTTCCCCGGCATGGACAAAGACCCAGCGGTCTGCGGCGGCGAAGCATGTATCGTCCGCACCGGCATCCCTGTTTGGACGCTCGTCCGCGCCCGACAGCTTGGCCTTCGTGAAGCGGAGATTCTCCGCAGCTACCCCACCCTGCGGGCCGAAGACCTCGCGCGCGCGGACTTACCGTCGCTCGCACGCGGCAGAAATCGCCCCAGCCATCAAGGAAAACGAAGCCGACTAACTGCCCCGTGTTCCCGCTCTATTCCAACGAAATCTTCGCGTGGATACGGCAGGAGCTTCGCGAGCGCGGCGGCTCGGTGGTTTCTATGCGGGAAAAATTTCGCTCAACCCGCATTTTAGCCGACGCATGATTTGCTGGAGGCCGCGTAGGGTGATGCTTTGGCTGCCTTGTTCCAAACGGTGGAGGGTGGAAGGCGGAAGGCCGACTTTTCTGGAGAACTGGGCAAACGTCATTTCGCCCCGTTTTTCGCGGAGGAATTGTCCGAGTTGTGTTTCCAGTGATGCAGGCACGCGGCGGAGGCTGCCCGCGCTTTCATTCCAGATGCGGAATAAATATGAAAATCCGGCTGGACGGATGGTGCGGTTTGTCTCAGCTTTGCGCCGTCTGCCGGGGATCGTTTTGCCCGGCAAAACTTGGAAACTCTACGTATGAAAACTTCACTCGGAAAACTTCTCACCCTGCTCGCCGCCTGTCTTTTGCCACTCTCGGCACTGGCGCAGGTGAACAGCGGCAGCAACGGCAGCGACGGCGCACTGAACCCGACGAGCAACCTCGTCATCAACATGGCCGACCACCCGGATGGTATTTACCACTACACCTCCGTGAACATCCCGGCGGGCGTCACGGTGTCGTTCATTCCGAATGCGGGGAATAAGCCGGTGGTTTGGTTGGTGCAGGGGGATTGTTTGATTTCAGGTAGTGTATCGGTTTCTGGTGCTTCTGTAGGCCACCAAGGGACTGCTTACGGAATTGGGGCAAGAGGAGGCCCAGGAGGGTTTGACGGCGGAAGCGGAGGTGGGGCTGGTGGGGCTGGCTTAGGACCAGGCGGCGGGCAAGGCTCTCAATTCGGCGCTCAATACGGCGTGGGTGGATCATACGCAACGCAAGGGTCTGGCGCGGCCCAATCCAAGATATATGGCAACAGATATTTACTCCCGCTGGTAGGAGGATCGGGTGGTGGGTCTAATACTAATAATAGTGGTGAAACCACTGGCGGCGGTGGGGGCGGTGGCGCACTTTTGGTCGCTGCCTCGGGCTCCGTTACTCTAAACGGGATAATTAGTGCAGTCGGAGGCGACGGAAATATTAATGGTCCATATTTTGGAGGAGGAGGAAGTGGCGGCGCAGTCAGAATCGCAACCACGAATTTCACAGGCACTGGTATGGTGAATTGCAACGGGGGGACACCTACTGGGATTAACGGCGGTCTTGGAAGGGTTCGGATCGACGCATTTCAGATCAATTTTGGCGGCTCATACGTCGGCGCATTCACACAAGGTTTCCAGCCCATCATCCTCCCCGTCGCTGGCCAAGGGATCCAACTCGCCATCGTAAGCCTCGCCGGTGTCGGCGTCGCGGCGAATCCCTCCGGCGTGCTGGCCAATCCTGATATCATCATCCCCGCGCAACAGACAAACCCGATTCCCGTCGTGGTGAGTTGCACGAACGTCCCGCTGAATACGGAAATCTCGGTGGTGGTTCACCCGGTCAATGGACCCGATGTGCAGGCCGTCGGCCTCAACAACGCCGGAACGCTGGCGTCGAGCACGGCCACGCTTTCGCTGAATATGCCGCGCGGCGGCGGCATCATTTACGCGAAGGCTGTCACCGGCATCGGGGGCACTGCATCGGTGACTTCGCCCGCCGACTCGAAAACGCGCTCCCTCGCGGAGACTGGCTGGACGGCGGACGGCGAGCGATTTGCGAAAATGGAAATCACCGCCGCGCTCGGCGGTGCGCAGCAAATCACCTACATCACGGAATCTGGGAAGCGATACGCGCTTGCTGGCCGTTGAACGTATGAAACGGAGCGACCAGAAAGTGACACAGGCTTTCCAGCCTGTGCTAGAGCGTCCGAAAGCCGGGCTAGGGGCGAGATGTATGGGGGCGCTATCTCGGTCGGCTGCACTCCAGCACAGGCTGGAAAGCCTGTGTCACTTTCTCGTGGCGCTCCTGCTGCTCGTGTGCGCCCGCGCGACGGAGCCGGATACTTTCTCGCCCGTCGTGAGCTACCAGTTTCAAGAATCGCTCGAAACTTCGCCCGCACCTGCGCCCATCGTCAGCTCCGTGGTGAGCTACCAATACCTCGACTGGATCGGCGATGAGAACGTGACATTCCAATCCAGCCCGAGCGTAAGCTACTATTTCAGCGGTGGCGTGAGTCTGTCCGTCTCGGGCACGGTGCGGACTTCTGCGAATGTGCCGGTGCAGGGCGCGACGGTGATGTTGAAACGATATGGGGCGGCGTTTTGGACGGGAACGAGCGCGGCGGACGGGACTTTCGCGGCGGCGAATGTGCAGGCGGCTCCGTTCATCGTGACGGCGACGAAGACAGGCTACGTGACAGCGATTTCTAATCACAATGGGACGGCAGGCGGGAGCCAGACGTTGAATGTCGTTCTAAATCCCCTGCCCGCTGCGCCAGTGGCGACTGCGGTGAATCGTTCGCTGACAGGCGATGAAGTCCGCCCGGCTCCTTCGCCAAGCGATCCAGATGCGCCCGTGCTGCTGCGCTACAACGGCTCGCAACTCGTAGCCGACCTGACCGGACTGAATCCGGCGCGGATGACGGTGGTAATCTC
Source organism: Verrucomicrobiaceae bacterium (assembly GCA_043719365.1). GTDB lineage: Bacteria > Verrucomicrobiota > Verrucomicrobiia > Chthoniobacterales > Chthoniobacteraceae > SXWH01. The sequence continues at coordinate 12,099 of JAYSTZ010000736.1, forward strand.
GCACGGGTGGGTGCCAAAGCTGGACGCCAGCAGCATGGCGACGGCGCTGAATTGGGCAACCTTGCTCGCATCGGAGATTCATCAGCGACATCCCGGCCTCTCGCAGCCGCCGAATATCGTCGTGTGGGATTGGCGGCAGAAGGCCCACACGGATTTGCCGGAAGTGGATCGCGCGGCGGAGCAAGGCGAGGTGCTTGGAGCGGCGATGCAAGATGCGCTGGGCGCGGGCTACTCGCAGCACGTCCATTTCATCGGACACAGTCTCGGAACCATCGTGAACCGCTACGCGTGCGATTACCTGCACGGGAGCCTTCGGAGCGGCAATCCGTCTGTTCGCTGGGAGCCATCGCTCACAAGCCCTCACGTGACGCTGCTGGACGAGGCGGAGGTTGCAACTTTGCTCGGTCAGAAGGTCATCACTGCCGGCGAATATGGCTGGAAAGTGGCGAATCTTCTTAGGACTAACGTCGTTGGCGGCGTGATCGCGAGCGGCACAGCGGGCGCAATCGTCGCGAAGCTGAACTGGAAGTATCCAATCCCAAAGGATGCCTTGTGGGTGGATAATTACGTTTCGGCGTTTGGATTGATCCGCGATGAGGCGGTGAACGTGTGCCTGCTCACGCCAACGGTTTCGCTGCAAACGCAGGCGTGGAATGTTGATGGCCTCACGAGTGCGCACGCCTACGCGCACGAGTGGTATCGGCGGTCGGTGAATCCAGCGGGCGCCAGTTCCGCGCCGCCCGCAGTGGGCTATGGTCGCTCGCTCGAAAGTGCGGGAATTGGATTTTTCCCGCCGACTGGCGCGGGTTTGGCGAATGGGAGCTTGTGGTTTGAGAATCTCTCGACGACAGGCGATATCCTCGACCTGACGAGAAATCGCGGCGACCTCGGCGTGCTCGGAGTGCTGGTCGGCACTGGCGACATGCCAATCTTTATAGCCGCGACGGTGCCGCTCGCCACCACAGCCGCGCAGGTGGGAAACAATTTGTTTTACAAACCCCTAGACTCACTCGGCCGCAGTGTGCTCGACGGCTACGACTCGAGTATCGAGTGGGCGGGCGACATCGGTGGAACCGTGATTTACAAGACTGGCGTGGTGATTACGGAGACGAAGGAGAAGGTCGGGCTGTGGTGGGATGCGGCGATGGACAAGGCGTCGAACGTCCTCAACTCGATCAACCCGGAAACTCAACTGGCGGGTCCGCTAACGAGGGGCGTGTTTGGCTTGCGCCTCCAAACGCAGCCGCCTGCGCCTGCGCAAAATGGACTGGCCGCATCCGGCAGGCAGCCCGCGTATGCTTGGGTGACGGTCACGGTGCCGCCGAATGCCGGGCTGATGGCGTTTGATTTCACCGTGACAGGCGACCCGGTGGATGACCGAATCGCCTGCGCGGTGAATGGGCAGAATGTATTCACGCTGCCAGCAAAGTTCGCGGCAGCCGGTGAGGTGATGAGCACGGATATGATGGATGTATCGGCGTTTGCCGGGCAGAGCATCGAGGTGTTTTTCGGGCTGGTGGGCGGAACGTCCACGTGCTGCGAGGTGGCGATTGACGGGCTGCGATTTATTACAGTGCCAACGCCGAAAATCGGGATTGGGTTCGCAGGCGGTGGCGCGGAGGTGAAGTGGCCTGCGGCTGCGAGCGGCTGGGTGCTGGAAGCGACGGATTCGCTCACCACTCCGAACTGGCAACCAGTGCCGATGACAGGAGTTGCCCTAGATCAGGGAGTGGCGACGGTGGCGCAGCCAATTAACGCGGCGGCGAGGTTTTATCGGCTGCGCAGAAGTCCGTAGGCGCGATCTATTACCCGCGCCACCACTCACACATGCGCCCATCCGGCTCGATGGGTGGGAGCACTTTGCGGCGGTGTCCCGCGTTCGCACCGGATGAACACGGCTGCGACCACGGTTTCTTGAGCCTCGCGGATCCCGTCGATGCAGGCGTAATCGCTCGTGCCGTCCTCGCTGGCGCTCATGATCCGCGCTGCGTGGCTATAAATCGGGCGAAAAACGTGCGCCAGTGAAATGCGCAGAGGTCCTGCACTCCGGTGTGACCATTTTTCCCACGTTTGATTTCGGAAACTCGTGAGACCACTACCTCTCAAACAGTACCTGCGAGTTGTGGGAATTGAGGCGGGCGGGCTTTAGCTCAAAGTGCTCCAGTATGCGCACAAACTTGCTCTCTCCGCAGCCGGGCACCAGACACTCGCGCTTTCCTTTGGGGCATTGTCCGAAGTGGCACACCATTCCGTGATAGTGGGTTGTCGCGGAGTCCACAAGATGGACGGAAAATACGTGGTGTGCGATGGAAAGATTGGTGCCGAGGGCGTTGAGGTCGTTGACCGTGGAGCTCACGAGTTTCCGGATATCGGGTGCGCGCTCCGGTGTGGTGAGCCAGACGGCGATGTCGATATTTCCGCATTCGTGGTAGATTTTGATCCGCCTATTTCGCAGACGGGAAAAGCGCGGGACTTCCTTCCAAAGAGGCAACGCAACGGAGCCAAATAGAACGACTTTTTGCACCTCGGGCAGCGTTTGCAGTCGCTGGGAAAGTGCGCGGGCTGCTTTGCGAAAGTTCTCGTGTCGCTTGAGTTGTTCGCGATCCGCTTCGGCGATCTCGCCGTGGCTCACAGGCGCGTTCTCTTCCGCTTCGCGAATGTGCTCTCCGAGATTGTCGAGAGCGCTTTCGTCTTCATCATCCCCGAGCAAGGCTTCCACGATCTCGAAGGGATCGGGCGCGAGGCTATGTTTTGCGGGGTGCTCGCTCTGCGCAGCAGGCGTGGCGTCATCGTCCACTGGCGCGTAGGTGCCGAACTTGGCGAAGTAGCGATCCTCCAGCCATTCGAGCAGGAGTAGTCCTTCGCCGTCCGGCGCTTTTTTGTGGGCGTCGATGAGAGCATCGGCGCGCAACTCGAGGCCGATGGCCATTTGGATATGTCGCTCCGAAAGGATGCCGCTGTCGCGGAAATCCCGCCAGTGCTGTGGTGAACGATTGTGATGATGACGGGGCATAGTTCCGCCTTTTCGCTGATGTTCAGCAGCGATGTCAATCCGTCGAACGGAAACCGCTACGCGGCAGCTGGCCCTTCGATTTCCGGCCACACAGCGCGGGCGGACCAATCGCCGAAACGCTCGCTGCCGATGCGCTCCGCTTTCCAGCGGGTGAACAGCGTGCGAAGTTCGGCGTCCATTTCGGTGTCTTTCACCGTTTCCTTATAGATGCGGTTGAGCCGGGTGCTCGCCTCGTTGCCGCCGATCCAGACCTGATAACGGCCCGGTCCTTTGCCGACGAATCCGATCTCTGCGGCGTATGGGCGCGCGCAGCCGTTCGGGCATCCGGTCATGCGGATGATGACTTCTTCGTCTTTCAATCCGACTTCGGTGAGCGTCGCCTCTATACGGTCGATGAGTCCGGGCAAATAGCGCTCGCTCTCCGCGAGGCCGAGGCCGCAGGTGGGCATCGACGGGCAGGCCATGCTGGCGCGGCGGATGACGGTCGCTTGATTCTCCACGGGCACTCCGTGTTCGGCGAGCAATGCGGTGACTGCGTCTTTCTGATCGGCCGGGATATTTGCCAGAATGATGTTTTGCTGCGGGGTGAGACGCACTTCCGGTTTGAACCGATCCACGACTGCGCGGATGCCGGCCTTCTGGCGGCAGTTGCCTTCATCTTTGATCCGGCCTGCGAGGACGAAGAGACCGAGGAAAAGGCGTCCGTCAGCCTGCGTGTGCCATCCGAAAAGATCGCGCTGTGTCTTGAATTCCACGGGCTTTGCAGGCTCCAGCTTGAAGCCAACGCGCTGTTCGAGTTCCGTGCGGAACCACTCCACTCCTTTTTCCTCCAGCACGTATTTGAGACGTGCGTGCTTGCGGTCAGTGCGGTCGCCGAAATCCCGATGCACGGTCAGCACACCACGCGAGATTTCGACGAGCTTATCGGGCGTGATGAAGCCGATGATATCGGCGAGACGCGGATAGGTCATCGTGTTGCCGTGGGCGCGACCGAGGCCGCCGCCGACAGAAAGATTGTAACCCGCGAGCGTGCCGTCTTCCGC
>JAYSTZ010000737.1:0-6139 GCA_043719365.1 Verrucomicrobiaceae bacterium
CCGTCGGGTCCGGGCTTGGCTCCAGATACTGCGTGCCGTCGAGCGCGATGAGCTCCTCCCAGTGGCCCCACGCGAGCATGAGGTCCAGCAGGCGTTTGCGACCCATTTGAAAGCCCGTGCCGGATTCCGCGTAGCCCGCCTTGCCCACGAGCATGAGTCCGGGAGCCAGCCGCGGCAGCTCGATCATGTTCTTCGCGAGGTCCGTCGCTTCGCGGATGCGCCCGATGAAGCCGAGGTTCTCCACGAGCCAGTCGTTATTGTGCGCGTAGTTGTGGATTTGCTCCGGAAGAATGCGCGCGACCGCCATGCTGGCGTGGTCCGTGCGCGCGCTGGCCTCTTGCTGCCAAGCGGCATCGCCAAAGCGTTTCAGCTTCACGAACGTATGGCCGGGCATGTGCCACATGTGGGCGATTCCGGGCGCGCTCTGGCCCAAAAGGGCGGCGTCCGGCAGCGCGCGGCGGTCGTCTTCGAAATTCCACAGGTGAATCAGATAGTGGTGGAGGCCCGGGTGCTGCGGATTCTTCGCAAGCACCGATTCCGCAAGCGCCGCCGTCGCGGTGTGACTGCCGAGGGGCATTCCCTTTTGCGAGTTGTCCCATATCTGCGACACCAAGAACGCCCGCGCTTCCGTGTCCTCCGGAAACTCAAAGACGATCTTCTCCAGCGCCTTCACGAGCTTCGTCCGCTCCTCGTTCGTCACGCCTTTTCCGTCGTTAAAAGCCGCGTGATACGCCGCAATCCACGCCTGCTCCCGGGGCGAAGCCTTGTCCTTCTTCTCCATCGCTTTTTTGATGAACTCCGCGCTTCGTTTATTATTGTGCTGGTTCGCCAGCGAGAGGCCCCAGTAGGCCATCGCGCAGTCCGGGTCCAGCTTCAGCACCTGCCGGAACGAGCGCTCCGCCTCATAATACCAAAAGCCATGAAGCTGCCCCACGCCCTGATCGAAAAACTTCGCCGCGTCCTCCGATTTTGTCGTCACGGGGAAATGCACATTGCCCATGCCCGGCAGCAAGGTCGCAGCCTGGCGCGGCCCTTCGTCAAACGCCTCCCCGTGCGCGCTGTGGCCAAATCGCGGCTTCCCATCCGGGCCGAGCGGCACATCGTCGGCGCGAAGAACTGCGGTGCATGCGAGGGCGATGAGTAGAAAAGAGCGAGTCATGAAATTGCACGGAGACAACCCGCCAGCGACTAGGATGCAAGAGCGAAAAAGCCGCCCCGCCCCAAGAAGCGGGGCCGTCCCGGCCCCGTGAACCACGAAGTGGTTCCCCTAAAAGGCCTGGCGCTCGGGGGAGGCGCTTTGGAAGTGCACCGCGTAGTTTGGCATAAAGATGACGGGCAGAAAAATGGGCTGCGGATTTTTTATGCCGCCCATTTTTATGCCTGAGCTTTTCTGCGGTGTGCCTTTTTGCATTTCGTCGAAGCGCTCAGAGCGGTAAGACTCGGGTAGCATGAAAGCGTTTCTTTTTTTTCTCGGGCTCTGCGGCGTGGCTGCGGGGGGAATGGTCGATTTGCCGGAGCTGGGGCTGCGGGTGCAGCGGGGGTTCGCGGTTTCGGTTTTTTCCGATGCGCAACTGGCGAATGATATTTGGTGCATGACGATTTCGCCTCGGGGGGAGGTTGTGGTGTCGGGGGCGGGGTATATTTCTACGCTGCGGGATGAGGATGGCGATGGCCGGGCAGATCGGGCGGTGGAGTTTGCAAAGGTGAAAGGGGCGATGGGGCTTTGTTTTGGGGACTCGGGGCGTCAGTTGCTGGCGATGGCGGATGGTTGGCTGTGGGAGTATCGCGATGAGAATCTGGACGGTGTGGCGGATGGTGCGCCGCGGAAAATTCTGCCGTTTTCGGCGGGGGAGCATGGGGGGCACGCGATTCGGAAGGGACCGGACGGGTGGTGGTGGGTGATCGGGGGGAATGATGCGGGGATCGATCTGCGTCACGACCCGAAGAAGAAGGCGCTGGCGGGGGCGCTGGTGCGGATTTCGCTGGATCTGAAAACGTGTGAGGTGATGGCAGATGGGTTTCGGAATCCTTATGATTTTGATTTCAATGAGCGGGGGGATGTTTTCACTTTCGACAGCGATTGTGAGCGGGATTATTTCCTGCCGTGGTATTCGGGGACGCGGGTTTATCGTGTGGAGATGGGCAGGAGTCATGGCTGGCGGCTGAACGGGTATCAGCGGAGCTTTCGGGTGCCGGATTATATGCCGGGGACGGTGCCGGCGCTGGCGGACCTGGGGCGCGGCTCGCCGACGGGGGTGTTGGTGTATCGCGGGGAGTCGCTGCCGAGGCGAATGCGGGGGGGTTTGTTTGTGTGCGACTGGACGTTTGGACGTGTGCATTTTCTGCCGCTGGTGGTGGATGGTTCGCGGTATATTTCGGAGCCGGAGATTTTCATCGAGCCGCTGGGATCGCATGGTTTTGCGCCGACGGACATCGAGCAGGGGAGGGATGGTGCGCTCTATATATGCATCGGCGGACGAAAGACGCGGGGGGCGGTGTATCGGGTGTCGGCCACGGAAAAGGATGAGTCGCCGGCGGTGGTGATCGGGCGTCCCCGCGAAGAAAATGCGGCGCTCGCGGCGCTTGCGGCGGTGCAGGAAAAGCTGGGCGGCTGGAAATTATGGGGTGCGAGCGCGGAGGCGTTTGTGGCTTACGAGCCCGTGCTGCCAAAGGGGCTGAGCGACGATGAGCGGGTGGCGGCGCTGACGCTCGGGCAGGAGTCTTTGTTGTCGCTGAATGACGATGTGCAGGCGGAGGGGGCGCGCGTTTTGGCGATGCTGGGGGATGATTCGGAGATCTCGGCGACGCGGATTCTCGGGGCGATTACGGAGAAGAGCGGGGCGACGAGCGACTTTCATTTTCTGGCGTGTTACGCGCGTCTTGCCGCTGCGCCGGATGTGGTGCCGGCGCTGGCGAAGGCGATCCTGTCGCTGGACGCAAAACTGGCGGGCGGCGACCAGCGCCCGAAGCAGAATTGGGCGGTTCGTTTGAACGAAGTGCTGGCGCGGCTGCTGGTAAAACATCCTGCGCTGGGGCCCGCGCTGCTGGAGTCGCCGGGATTTGCAACGCCGGGGCGGCTGTCGATGGTGGATGTGCTCGGCCAGCGTGATCGGGCGGCGCAGTTGTTTCTCGCCGCAGCGCAATCGGACGCGGCGTGGCCGTGGAGCGCAGAGCTGGTGAAGCTGGTGGGGACGCTGCCGGAGTCGCGCCCGCTGTTGCTGGGCCTGTGGAAAAACGCCGCGCTGCGCGGTGCGCTCCGTCCTTTCCTCGCGAAGGACGCGACGCCGGATGAGCTGGCGATGCTGAACGCAAAAGAGGTGGCGGTGGCGGTGGATGTGCGGCCGTTCGTCGATTCGCTGAAGGTGGTGGCATGGGAGAAAGGCGATGCGGCGCGCGGCGCAAAATTAGTCGCCGAGCGGGCCTGCGCGACGTGCCACAGCGGGACGTCGCCGATTGGCGCGGAGCTGACGGGCCCTGTGGCGCGGCTGTCGGCGGTCGATTTGATGACGGAGGTGCAGTTTCCGTCGAGGAACATCGCCGAGGCGTTCCGCGCGACGGTGTTCACGATGAAGGACGGCTCGCTGGTGGCGGGGTTCGTGGCATTTTTGTCTGCGGACGGCGTGATCGTGCAGACCGTGGGCGGCACGCAGCGGCTGGCGGAAAGTGACATCGTGCAGAGGGAGGAAAGCAAGGTGTCGCTGATGCCGCCCGGCTTGCTCACGGGGCTCCTTCCCGCGGACTTCGCGGACCTTCTCGCCTACATGAAAACGCTCGGGCGGTGATGCCCGGATCGCGCGCTCGCCTTTTCTTCCATCGAAACACTCGACAGCCCCGACTGGCCCGCTAGGTTCCGCGCAGCCACATGAAACTCGTCCGCTGGAAAAAATATATTTGGGATCTCGCGAAACTCCCCGACACCGAGCCGCAAATCCCGAACCACTACAACATCCGATCGGCGGGTAAGGAAGAGGAGAAGATCATCCACAATGTGATCATCACGGCGTTCGGCCTGGATACGGCTTGGGGCGACTCGTTTAAGCAGATCAGCGGGTTCATCGAGAGTCAGATCACGAAGAGTTTCCTGCATCGCGCAGTCCCGTGCCTCGTGCTGACGCATGGATCGCGCATCATCGGAGCCTCGGCGCTGAATGTGTCGGAAGACGCGCTGTGCCACCTCATTTCCGGCCCCTGCATCCTCGCCGAATACCGCAGTCGCGGCATGGGGAGCGCGCTTCTTTACGAATCGCTCGCGCATTTGAAAACAGCGGGCATCGCGAATGCCGTGGGCATTTGCAAAGACAACGTGCCGGCGGGGAAGTTCGTGTATCCGAAGTTCGGTTCGAGGAATGAAGACGTTGATTTCGACGTGCTGAAGACTGCGCTGTAGGCTGAGTGTTTTCTCCCGGGATTCCGCAGCGTTCGGTTTGCGTATCGGCACGTCCTGCGTAGATTGTCGCCATGCGAATCCGTAGTTTCCTTGGGCTTTTACTGATATTTTTGTCCGCGTTTGCGGATGCCGACAACCTCCCGCCAGAGATCCTCCAGCAAGTCGATGAGCCTGTGCTGCGAAGCGGAGGGACGGTGCGTTCGACGGACGTTACTTCGCTTTTTCGCGACCCGGATGCGGTGGCAAATCTGGTGAGGCTGAGCATTCGCCTCGGCAATGTCGTGAAGACGGTGGACATTGAGCTGTTCGACCAAACGCAGCCGATTACCGCTGCCAATTTCCTCGCCTACATTCACGCGGGGCGGACAGATAGTAACATTTTCCACCGCTCGATTCCGGGCTTCGTCGTGCAAGGCGGCGGGTTCCGCTGGACGACGACGGGCCTGCCCCCCGTGCCGACCTTCGCGCCGATTCTCAATGAGCCCGGCCGCTCCAATCTTCGCGGCACCATCGCGATGGCAAAGCTCGGCGGCGACCCGAACAGCGCGACGAGCCAGTGGTTCGTGAATCTCGCGGACAATTCGCTGAACCTCGATGCGCAGAACGGCGGCTTCACGGTCTTCGCGCAGGTGCTCGGTAATGGCATGACGGTGATCGACGAAGTCGCTGCGTTGCCACGGGTGAATGCGGGCGGGGCGTTCACCGATCTTCCGGTGAAAGACTTCTCGGGCTCGACGATCAACCGCATTCACACGGTGGAGACGGGCCTCGCGCACGAGCTGATCTATTCCGTGACCTCGGACGACTCCGCGCTCGTGGGCGTCGCCATTTCGGGGAGGACGCTCGGCTTGTTTCCATCTGCAAGTCGCTCCGGCAGCACGACGGTGCATCTCACTGCGACGGACTTCAGCGGTGCCGCTGTGACGATGAATATCCCCGTGACCGTGCAGACGAGGTCGCAAGGCTGGCACATCGAAACCAATGTCTTCGGGGCGGTTACGCTCGTGTTTAATCCGGCTGATTCCGGCACGGTGCCGAATGGCGAACTCGCGGCGAACTTTGGCGACGGCGTGATCACTGAGCCGAAGAGCCGGACGTTTTCGATCCGGAACGATTCCGGCGCTCCGTTGACGGGAATCGCCGTGGCATCGAGCGGAACGAACGCGCCGGATTTCGTGGTGACGAGCGGTGCATCGCCGGGAGACATTCCGGTGGGCGGAACGGTCACATTTACCGTCGCCATGACGCCCGCTGCGGTCGGCCAGCGAGTCGCGACGCTGCGCATCGGCAGTGCGGATGCGAACCAAGCGGTGATCAATATCGAAGCTCAAGGTAACGGCGTGGACTACCCCGCTCCGACTCTCACGGGAGTCGCCGCGCAAACCGTCGCAGCCGGTGGCGAGGCGACGGCGGTCATGCCGGATTTACGGGGAACCGTGGTGACTGCGACGGACCCGCGCGGCATCGCCACTTTCACCCAATCGCCCGCGCCGGGAACGGTCCTCGCGCTAGGCGAGTATCCGCTCGTTTTCTCGGCGACCAATTCAAAGAACAAGACGACGTCCGGGCAGAGCACGGTGCGCGTTCGTTTCGTGACGACGAGCGTCAGCGTGAACGTCGCATCGGCTCGCAGCGGAGCAACTGCGCCTGCGGGGACGACGGGAGCTTTGACGCAGTTTGGCACTCCGGCGATCAGCGACAAAAGGGAGCTTGCCGGCCGGATCACTGTGACCTCTGGCAAGACGAAGCAGT
>JAYSTZ010000738.1:0-6136 GCA_043719365.1 Verrucomicrobiaceae bacterium
CCGAAAGAAAAAATGGCGAACGGAAACCCTCTGGTCATAGGGGTTTACGGGGCGGATTCTGTTTCGGACCAAATCCGGGATGTGGTTGGCGGCAGAAAGATCAACGGGCGTGAGGTCATCGTGAAATCCTGCGCCACAATCCAGGAGATTTCAGGGTGCCACATTCTGTTCGTCTCCCGCTCGGAAGAAGTACGGCTGTCCTCGATTCTTGGAAAAGTCAGAGGAGACCCGGTCTTGACAGTCGGGGAGTGCGATTCGTTTATTGCCAAAGGCGGAACCGTGAACCTGCGGGTCGCGGGCACCGAAGTCGTCATGGAACTACTCGAAAAGAACGCGAGGCGATCCAGTCTCAGGATCGACCCGAAATTGAACAATTTCGGTGAAAGCATGCGCCCATGACGGCACGGTTTCTTAACGCTCCGATCCGGAGCAAGCTTCGTTTCATCATCCTTTCGACGTGCATTGTCTCGCTGCTCGTGGCGTGCGGTACCCTGTTCGCGGTGCAGTATTATTTTTTCCGGAGAAACTTTATTCAAGACATGGCTTCCACGGCGCAAGTGATTGCGGCGCAGAGTACGGGCGCGGTGGATTTTGAAAGCCGGCGCGCTGGAGAGGAAATCCTGGGAACGCTGACGGCGAAATCGGGTCTGACTGGAGCGCAGCTTTTCCTTCGAAGCGGAGACGGGCTCGCCACCATTGGCGAAATCGGCGCCGATTTGAGCACTCGTAAACGAAGCCCCGTCCCGGCGCGCTGGTGGGAGCGGAGTGATCTGTTTTTCGAGCAGCCGATTATTCGCGACCAGGAATACATCGGCGCGCTCTACCTGAAGGCCGGGTACGGCCAGCAGGCGCGCAATCTCGTGAGTCTTTACCTTGCCATCTTTTGCATGGTGCTTGCCATCTCCGTGCTCGTGGCGTGGGTGATCTCGATTCGAATGGGGCGCCTCATTAGTACGCCGATCCAAAAGCTGGCGGAAACGGCCCGCGCCATCGCATCGAGCGACAAATATGATCTCCGCGCCGAGAAGCTCGCAAACGATGAGGTGGGCGCATTTACGGAGACGTTTAACTTCATGCTCGATCAGGTGCAGGTCCGCGATACGGCCCTGCGGCACGAAATCAGAGAGCGTCAGCGGACGGAACACGAACTCCAGCAGGCGCAGAGTCAGTTGCTGGAGGCATCGCACCAGGCGGGCATGGCGGAAGTAGCCACGGGAGTGCTGCACAACGTGGGCAATGTCCTTAACAGCGTGAATGTGTCTGCGGCGCTCATCTCCCAGAAGCTCGGTGGAGATCGCCTGGAGAAGCTCCAAAAGACTGCGACCATGATGGTGGAGCAAAACGGCAATCTTGCCGAGTTTATCACCTCCGATCCGAAGGGGAAATTGATCCCTACCTATTTGACCAACCTTGGAAGCCACCTCTTGTCAGAGCGGAAAGACGCGCTCGCGGAATTGGAATCGCTGGCCCGGAACATCGAGCACATCAAAGAAATTGTGGCCGTTCAGCAAAGCCACGCCCGGGTCTTCGGTGTAGAGGAACGCGTCCTGCCGGAAGTGCTTGTGCACGACGCGATCCGCATGGTATCCGTCAGCCTCCGACGCCACCAAATCGACCTTGTTTGTGTCGTTGAAAGCTCCAGCTATGTCGAAGTCGATCGACATAAAGTCCTGCAAATCCTCGTCAACCTCCTGCGCAATGCAAAGCATGCGATGGAAGGTTCCGACTCGGACATTCGTCGCATCTCGGTCCGGGTAACTGAGGAGGAATCGGGGGCGGTCCTCATCATTGTCACCGACAGTGGATGCGGGATACAGCCGGAGAATCTCACCAAAATATTCTCTCATGGATTTACCACGCGAAAAGATGGGCACGGCTTCGGTCTTCACAGCTCCGCACTCGCTGCACAGCAAATGGGGGGAGTTTTGAGCGTAAAAAGCGATGGTCCCGGGCACGGAGCGAGCTTTACCTTGAGGCTGCCATCGGCCGCGCAGGACGCTTCGCTGGGGTAAACATATGCAGCCCAATCATCGAATCTTGCTGGTGGATGACAATCCAAGCATCCACGAAGACTTCCGGAAAATCCTTCTCGGAAGTCAGGTCCGTAACGATGTGCTGGATGCAGCGGAGGCGATTCTCTTCGACGAGTCGCCGTCTGCCAAGGAGGCTCAGCGGAAGTTCGTTGTGGAGTCTGCGCTTCAAGGGCAGGAGGCGCTCGAGCACCTCAAGCAGGCGATCGGTGAGGGGCAGCCATACGCGATGGCGTTTGTTGATGTCCGGATGCCTCCCGGATGGGACGGAATCGAAACGATCACCCGCCTTTGGGAAGTCGATCCTTCGCTTCAAATCGTGATTTGCACCGCATACTCCGACTACTCTTGGGACAAGATGACCGCGAAGGTCGGCGTAAGCGACAACATCGTGATCCTCAAGAAACCGTTCGACAACATTGAGGTTCTTCAGCTCGCGCACGCTCTCACGAAAAAATGGCTCGTGACGCGTCAGGCCCAGCTGAAACTCGACGAGCTTGCCGACATGGTGAAGGTGCGCACCGGTGAACTCGAGAAAACGTACACCGAGCTCAAACACAGCGAGGAACGTTTCTCCCAGGCTTTCCAAACGTCCCCGATTCCGCAGGCGATTCAGTCGCTGCGGGCCCAGCGATTCGTTGACGTGAACCATGCGTTTCTCGCGATGACTGGATTTACCCGCGATGAAATCGTGGGCCGCACACCGCTGGACCTTCGGCTCTGCATCGACTACGAGAGCCGCTTCCTCGCGGCCGCACGCGACGGAAAGATCGTTCGCGAGACCGAGGCGCAGATCAGCACGCGCAGCGGAGAACTGCGGACGGCGCTGCTTTCTCTGGAGCCTTTTGATCTTGCAGGAGAGCGGCACATCCTGCTGATGGCGCAGGATACCACCGAACGACAGCAGCTCGAAAACCAGTTGCGCCAGGCCCAGAAAATGGAAGCCGTGGGCCAGCTCGCCGCCGGGATCGCGCACGATTTCAACAACCTCCTCACCATCATCCAGGGGCACGCCAGCATGCACCTCGATGAGCCTTCGCTGAGTCCTTCGGTCAACGCATCGCTGCACCAGATCAACGGTGCTGGCGAGCGTGCCGCAGACCTTACCAAGAAGCTCCTCACTTTCTCCCGGCGCGGAATGGTACGGCCGAGAGTGCTCAACTTGAACGACGACGTGAACAATATCGGGCGGATGTTGCGTCGTCTGCTCGGGGAAAAGTGCGATCTGGTTTTTGACCTCACTCCGCTGCTTCCGAGGGTATTGGCCGATGCCACGAGCATGGAACAAATCTTAATGAATCTCACGCTGAACGCACGCGATGCGATGCCCGATGGCGGGACGATCGTCATCTCTACGAAGCCAGCCACATTTACAGATGACGACACTCTCCTGCATCCCGACGCCCGAGCGGGAGAATACGTGTGCATGACAGTCACAGACAGCGGAACGGGAATGGACCCTGAGACGCGAAGCCGGATGTTTGAGCCGTTCTTCACCACGAAAAGCCTCAATCGAGGCACAGGAATGGGGCTCGCGACCGTGTATGGAATCGTGAAGCAGCACGAAGGCTGGATCGAGGTCGATACCACGCTTGGAAAAGGCACGGAGTTCCGTGTTTACATCCCGGTGACGGAGAAGCCTATTGCCCCGGAGGACGCGCCTTCTTTTGCACCTGCTGCGGACGATGGAAACCACACCATTTTTGTCGTGGAAGACGATGCCGCGGTTCGCGCGCTCGTCGTGGAAGTCTTGCAAAGCTACAACTACAACGTGATCGAAGCAGAGAACGGAGACACGGCCATCGCGATGTGGTCGGGGATTCGAGACAAAGTGGATTTGCTTCTCACTGATATGGTCATGCCCGGCACGGCAAACGGACTCGACGTCGCACGCCATTGCGTCGGAAACAAGCCCGGGCTCAAAGTGATTTATACCAGCGGATACAGTAGCGAACTGTTTGGCAGCAACGTCCAGCTCCTCGAAGGGGTGAACTACCTCCCGAAACCGTATCTCTCCAGCAAGCTCACGACGATTATTCGGAACGCCCTCGATCCCGAGCCTGTTGCCTCGGTGCCCGCATAGACCCTGCAAGTTCAGAAAATGAGCCGATGGTGCTTGGCCGACCCGCCGCGCGGTGCTTCTGTGTCGCCATGAAACGACTTACGCTTCTTTTCGCCCTGGTCCTGAGCAGCATCTCCCATGCGGAGGAAAAGCTTCACCGCTATCTTTACGCCGCGACCCCCGACGGTGCGCAGATTGAGAGCGCTTCCGGGATGGGAATCCTCGTCTTCGATATCGATGATGGTTTTAAATTTGTCCGCCGGATCGAAGGGCTGATGCTGAAAGGCGGGGTACGTGGACTGACCGGAACCACCGACGCTCGTGCGCTGTTTTACGGCACAACCGACCGGCGAATGGGGCGGCTCGATCTGGAAACGAACAAGGCCGTCTGGGAAAAAGAATTCACCGGTGGCTGCGACCGTTCATCAGCCATGCTGGACGGGAGCAAAGTGTTCGCGCCGACGGGTTGGTGGGGACCGAAAGACAGCGGCGGCATGGTCGTAATCGACGGCGCGACCGGGGCTGAACTGCGAAAAATCTCCGTCGGTCCCGGCGCGCACAACAGCATCATGTCGCCCGATGGGACGCGTCTGTTTATCGGCTCGACCACGACGCTCACGGTCTTTGACCCGAAGACCGAGAAAGCGCTGATGTCGATCCCGGATGTGGGGGAATCCGGCGTGTTTCCCTTCACCGTCAACAGCAGCCTTTCATTGGCGTTCGTATGTCTCGGCCAGCATGTGGGATTTGATGTCGTGGATTTGAAAGCCGGCAAGCCGATCCACAGAGTCCTCGCGGGAGAAGCGCCGATCGCGCATCGCACCCACGGCGTCGCCATGACGCCGGACGAGAGCGAGGTGTGGATCAGCGATCAGGACGGTAAGAAGCTCTTCATTTTCGACGCCACAAAGATGCCGCCGGCTCCGAAGGGCTCGGTAGAGCTGAGCACGGGCGGGCATGGATGGTTGAACTTCAGCCTCGATGGCGCTTTCGCATGGAGTCATACGCCGGATATTTTCGACGCGAAGACGAAGAAGCAAATCGCCACGCTGCGCGATGAAACGGGAAAGCCGTTTGGCAGCTCGAAGCTCATCGAAGTTCAGATGCGCGACGGCAAAGTGGTGCGCGTGGGTAGCGAATTCGGGATTGGCCGAAAGTAAGTCGCCTACAACTCCCAAGCCGTCTTCCCGCTCACGATCGTCCGCACGGCGCGTCCTTTGAGTTCCCATCCGTGGAAGGGATTGTTGCGGCTTTTTGAGAAGCTCTGCTCCTTGTCCACCGTCCATTCGAGTCCGGGGTTGATGAGCGTCACATCGGCTGCCGCGCCGACGCTGAGCGTGCCGCGGTCGAGGCCGAGCAGGCGGGCGGGGTTGATGGTGTAGAGCTCGATGAGACGCGCGAGGTCGATCGCTTTCTTTTTGTGAACGAGGATGTCGATGAACAATCCCAGTTCGGTCTCCAGACCAAGGATTCCAAATGGCGCGAAGTCGAATTCCACTTCTTTTTCAAACCCGCAGTGCGGCGCGTGGTCGCTGGCGAGGATGGTGATGGTTCCATCGGCGATTCCCTCGATGAGCGCATCGACGTGGTCTTGCGAACGGAGAGGCGGGTTCATTTTGAAGTTCGTGTTGAAGCCGCGAATTGTCTCGTCTGTAAGCGCAATGTGGTGCGGGCAGATTTCGCCGCTCAGCGGGATTCCGCGGCTCCGCGCTTCGCGCAAAATGCGGACGCTCCCGGCGGCGGAGAGATGCTGGCAGTGGATGGGCGTGCCGGTCAGCTCTGCGAGCAAAGAGTTGCGGGCGACGATGATTTCTTCGCCGATGGCGGGCCAGCCGGGGAGGCCGAGTTCGGCGGAGACGCGGCCCTCGTTCATCACGCCTTTGCCGACGAGGTTGTAGTCCTGGCAATGGTCCATGACGGTGAGGTTAAACATCCGCGCGTATTCGCAGGCGCGGCGCATGATTTCGTGATTCTGGATGCAGTGCCCGTCATCCGTGAGCGCGACGATGCCGGCTTTTTTCATCGCTCCGATCGGCGCGAGTTC
>JAYSTZ010000739.1:0-2655 GCA_043719365.1 Verrucomicrobiaceae bacterium
CGTCTGCTCCGCCTTCCGTGGCCGCAAGGAAGGCTACAGCAACCTGACCGTGAAGAAAATCCCCAAAGCCGTGCTCACCCGCTGCGAGTGGGGCAAGGACGACTACAGCCTGAAAGTGGAAAATCTCCCCAAGGCCCCACCGAAAGCCGGCCAACAGGAGTTCGGAATTTAGAAAGAAAACTGGACCATGAAAATCGAATCGATCCGCATCAAGAACTTCAAGGCGCTACAAGACGTCCACCTCACGAACCTTCCAGGTTTTTGCGTGTTTGTCGGGCGAAACGGGAGCGGCAAGACGACGCTCTTTCGAGTCTTTGCATTTTTGAAGAAGGCGCTGGAAACCAACGTGCGGGTCGCTTTGCAACAGGAAGGTGGCAGACTGGGCTTTCAGGAAGTCGCGACACGGGGGCATGCGGCGGAGAACATCGAAATCGAAATCCAGTTCCGGCTGGAGATTCTCGGCGTGCATCGGCTGGTGACGTATATTTTGCACATCGGCTACGACGCGGCGACCGCACGCCCGGTCATCCGCAAAGAAATCCTGCGGTATAAGCGAGGGCAGTACGGCAAGCCGTTTCACTACCTCGACTTTGCAAACGGAACAGGCGTCGTCGTCTCGAACGAAAAGGACTTTGACGAACTGGAGAAAGACCTCGTGAGGGATGAGCAAAAGCTAGAGTCGCCGGATATTCTGGCGATCAAGGGACTCGGCCAGTTTGAGCGATTCAAAGCGGCGAGCGAGTTTCGGCGGCTCATCGAGAACTGGCATATCTCGGATTTTCACATCACGTCGGCGCGCGGAGTGAAAGACGAGGATGCGTCTATTCACCTCTCTTCGTCGGGCGATAACCTGGCGTCTGTCGCACGGCACCTCTACGAAAACGAGCGGGAGACGTTTGAGCGTATCTTGCGAAAGATGCGGGAGCGTGTGCCCGGTGTGGCCGATGTCGAAGTAAAGCCCACGGAGGACGGGCGCCTATTGATGAGGTATCGGGACGGGGCGTTTCAGGACCCATTTCTGGACAGCAATGTGTCCGACGGGACGATCAAGATGTTCTCCTATCTGGTCCTGCTGGAGGACAGCAAACCGCACCCGATTTTGTGCGTGGAGGAGCCGGAGAATCAGCTTTATCCCGATCTGATGACAGTGCTGGCCGAGGAGTTTGCCGCGTATGCACAGCGAGGTGGGCAGGTCTTTGTGTCGAGCCATTCGCCCGACTTTCTGAATGCCACGCCCCTTGAGAGCATTTTCTGGCTGGAGAAGAAAGAAGGATGCAGTGCGGTGCATCGCGCCTCCGAAAAAGAGCTACTCAGAAAGCTTGTCGCGGAAGGCGATCTTCCGGGCTGGATTTGGAATCAGGGGCTCTTTGAATCTCAAAAGCTGTAAGCATGGGCCGAATTGTTTTTTTACTCGAAGAGCCATCCATGGTGGAGGTGCTGCGCGGTGTCCTTCCGAAGGTGTTTCCTTCGTGGGTGGAGAACCAGCACTGTATCGCTGTGCCACACAACGGTAAGTCAGACTTGGAAGCGTCCGTGCCTCGCAAGCTCCGCGCCTGGAACATGCCGGAGGACCGGTTCTTCATCATGCGGGACAATGATGGCGGAGACTGCCGGGTGCATAAACAAAGACTGCTGCAACTGGCCGCGGTCAAACCTGCGGAGCAGGTGCTGGTAAGTATCGTGTGTCAGGAGTTGGAGGGTTGGTTCTTGGGCGACTTGGAGGCGGTCAAAGCGGCCTACCCGGCGGCTGCGCGAAACATCATCGCCACCCACCGAAAGTTTCCAGACCCCGATAAGTTGACCAATGCCGCGCAAGAACTAAGCGAACTGACCGAAGTGCCCGGCAAAGTAGGGCGGGCGAAAGCCATCAGCGGGCACATGGACGTGGAAGCAAATCTCTCCCGCAGTTTTCAAGTCTTTGTCACCGGGCTGCGACGCCTTGTGGCGGCATGAGCCAAATCCAGCGCGATGCACCAAGAACCTTCATGAATCGAAACGTCAACGCCATTTCTCGTCGCCTGAGCCTGCGAAAGCCACAGCGTGATTCGCTGGAACTGCTGCACCGCCTCGCGGAGATTCTGTCTTGGGAAAAAGGCAGTGCGAAGAAGTCCCCATACCTCCCGGCAGTGCTGGCGGCCATCCGCAGTGAGCTCCCGACGGTCACTGACTTCGAGCGGGAGTTTGCTTCGCTCTGTTTTGCGCTCGCGACCGGCGTAGGAAAGACTCGGCTCATCGGTGCCTTCATCGCCTACCTGCATCTGGAGCACGGCATCAACAATTTCTTCGTCATGGCCCCCAACCTGACGATCTACAACAAGCTGATCACCGACTTCACGCCAAACACGCGGAAGTATGTGCTCATACCGCGCGACATCATTGCCGACAACATGACTTTGAACGGGCTCGCGGGGTGAAGCCCGACGGCGTGCTCTTCATCAACGCCACCGAGCACTTCGCAAAAGGCAAACGGCAAAACCAACTGAGCGGGGAGCCATCGCCAAGATCATCCTAGAAACGACGATGGATCGCCCGCGAAAAGGCGCGAAATCATACTCTCACGAAAAAGCACCGCCTCACCCGGAGGGTGAACGCTCATTTCCTCGAAAACCTTCTATTTTAGCGTCTTTTCGCGCTTTTCGCGGGCTCCAATCACGC
>JAYSTZ010000740.1:0-6107 GCA_043719365.1 Verrucomicrobiaceae bacterium
CCGGCTTCGTCGGGCTTGCCGGCGGCGACGATTTCTTTTAGCGCGGGTGCCACGTCAGTATTCTTCCGTTCGACGAGCAAATGCTGCGCGGTGAAACGCCAGAATTGATTATCGCTCTGAATCGCCTCCAGCAGCGACTTCGTATCATCCTTCGAGAGTCTCCATTGATTCGACGGCGAGCCGCCTTTCCACGAGAGCTTCCAAATGCGGGCGCGCTGCGTGTCACGGAGTTCGCTGACAAATGCGTTGCCCCGCCCGTTTTTCGCCGCGAAACCGCCGCGCTGTTCGCTCGGTGTCGGGTTGTGCTGGATGATGAACGAGTAAAAGTCCGCGACCCAAATCGCACCGTCCGGCCCCGTCTGCGCAAAGACCGGCGCAAAGTGCTCGTCGTCGCTGCCGAGAATGTTCCAGCCGTTCTTCGTGACGAAGTGCGTGCCTTGTTGCTCGACGATTCCCTTATGCAAAATGTGGACGGTCGGCTCGCAGATGAGCGCGACTGAGTTCCACCATTCGCGCGGAAAACTGCGGGCGGTGTAGAAGTTGTGCCCGGCCTCAGCAGTGTAGCCGTCCATGACATCGACCTGCCGGATTCGCTCCATGTGTTTCGGCGCTTTCAAATTGGCCATGATGCCGGGGTTAGTGGGCTGCTCCAGACCATCGACCATGTCGTAGTAGCGGCGAGGGATGGGCTCATAGACACTCGGCTGATTGTTCGCCGTGCTTCCGAAAATGTCGCCGTTTTCGTTGAATGCAAAGCCCCAAGTATTGTTCGAAGTCTTGCCGAGAAACTCCATCTTCGAGCCGTCCGATTTGAAGCGGAAAAAGCCCGAGCCAAACTTGACGTTCTCGCCGCCGACCTGCCCGCTAAACGAGCTATAGCCCACGCACCCATAGACCCAGCCATCGAGTCCGAGCTTGATATTCGATGAGACTGCATGGGTGTCGCCCGAGCCCCACCCGGTGAATAGAATCTTGGTTTCGTCAGCTTTGTCATCGCCATTCGTGTCCTTCAAAAAGAGTGTGTGCGGTGCCTGTTGCACGATCACTCCGCCATTCACAAAGCAGAGTGAAGTCGGGCAACTCAGCTTTTCCGCGAAGACCGTGCTCTTTTCGTAAATCCCGTCGCCGTCTGTGTCTTCGATGATGCGAATGCGATCGTTACCAATCTTCCCCGCCGCGATGTCGTCCGGGCGCGAAATCTCGTTCGGGTAGTCCACGGTCTCGATGATCCACAGCCGCCCGCGCTCATCCCACTGAAACTCGATCACGTTTTTGAGCTGCGCAGAATCCGTCTCACTCGCCACGAGCTGGAGGTCCATATCCACGGGCTTCTGGATGCGCTTGCGGGATTCCTGAGGCGAAAGCGGAAGCTGATACTGCGGCGCAGGCGTCCGCTTTTCGTAGTTCGGCACTTCCTTCGAAGCATCGTATGCAAGCGGAGCAGGATTCCATTTTTTGAATCGCGCGGCAGCTTCGTCGCCCACACTCCATAAGATTCCACGGAAGAGAAGGTCGTGGAAACCGGGATTGCTCCAAGTCCGTTCGTCGTGTCCGTAAGCCGTGTAAAACACGCGCCCCTTCCCTTCGTTGCGCACCCATGTCCACGGCTCGTCGTCGCGCTTTTGCAGCACAGTCCGTCCCGTCTCGTTGTGCATGGTGTGAACGTACGTTTCATCCCACGTCTTGAATGGCACAAAGCCTTTCATGATCGGATGTTCCGGCGCAAGAATCGTCGTGTCGAAATCGCCCGTTCCATGACTCTTGAACTGCGCCCCGACAATCCGGATGAACTCCGGCGAATTCTGAAAGCAAAAGCTCGCACAATGAATCGGCACCAGCCCCTTGCCGCCTTGCACGTAGTCGATCATCGCCTTCTCCGCTTGTGGGGTAATCTTCGGCCAGTTCGCATAGATCGCCAGCGCGTCATACTTCGCGAGGTTGGCTGGATTGATGTCGGAAAGTTTGTCCGTGTAAGTCAGATTGATCCCCTTCGGATGCAGCGCAGGCAATGCCTGAAAAAAGCGGACATCGGGTTTGTGATGCCCGTCGTCGCCGAGGAAAAGGACTTCGAGCCGCCCGGTCTCATCGGCAAATGCAGCGAACGGCGAAAGGAGCGCAACAAGTGCGAGGATGGGTTTCATATATGACATGTGTTGGAAGAAAGAGTTGTGATGTTGCGGAGAGCAATCCAGAACCGCCATGAGTTATTACGCTTTGTTTTTGTGAAAATGCGCATTGCTGCTTTGAGGGATGCGAGTTGATGGATTCGCGATCGTCACGATTACTTTTTTACGGTCAGCAAAGCGATGATTTCCGCAGCAACTTTTTCAGCCTGCGTTGCGCATCCCAGCGGCTTAAAGTGAACATCCTTCGGATTTTGCCATGTCGTGAGATTCGGCAAGCAAAGCGCGTGCAAGTCGTCGATAGGAACTCCCGCCGCTTTCATCACGCGGGCAGCTTGTAGCCAACCTCAATCCCCGATACACGCCCGCAGTTGTTCCACCGCCCGAGCCATGAGCACGACGTCGATCTCGTGGACCTCGTGCCGCGCTCCCATTCCGTTCGGGAATGTGACCGTCAATTCACCGCCGAGATGCTCCTGAAAGTCCCGCAGCCCCGCAAACACAAGATGGCGACCTTCTGCATCGCGGGCATCGAGTTCATCATGCCACAGCGGAAAACCGCTTTCCTTCAAGCCGCGCGCAATGCGGGCGAGGTCGGATTCTGTGATCCAGCCTTTATAACTGGCGTAGATGCTATCGAGCAGCACGCCGCTGGCGACGGCTTCGCCGTGGCTGATTTTGAAGCCGGACATCAACTCAATCTTATGCGCGCTCCAGTGGCCGAAATCGAGGGGCCTTGCGCGGCCGTACTCGAAAGGATCGCCGTTGGAGCGGATGTGCGAGAGATGCTCGTCTGCACAGCGGAACACCAGATGCTCCATCGCCGACGCATCGCGCGCCGGGAATTTCGTGGCATTTTCACACAACCAATCGAAGAACATTGTATCGCGAATGATCGCGACTTTCCATGCCTCGGCTACGCCGCAGAGCCAGTCGCGTTGCGGCAGGGTAATGAGAAAGCGGAAGTCGTTCAGCACGGCAAACGGCGGAGCAAAGCTGCCGACCGCGTTCTTTCCTCCGAGATAATTCACGCCGTTTTTCACCCCGACGCCGGCGTCGTTTTGCCCGAGGACGGTCGTCGGCACGCGGACCTGTCGGAGCCCGCGATGCACGAGCGCAGCCGCGAGGCCGACTGCATCCATCACCGCGCCGCCACCGACGATTACGATAAACGACTGCCGGTCGATGTGCCGCTCCAGCATGTGCCGCATGAAGCCTTCCACGAGCGAGAAATCGTTCTTCACCGCTTCACCACCGGGCACCACGACGACCTCTCCGGCAAGCTCCAGCGCACTCGCATGTGCGGCGAAGTAAGCCGCGATTTCCGCGATGAGCTCCGGCTTGGCCTTCGCGACATGTCCGTCCACGAATACCAGCGCGCGAGCCCTGCGCTGTTCGTGCAACCTTCCCAGCGTCTGCACGAGCACAGGATTTTGCGGTTCGAAAAGCCCGTGCGTAAAGGTCACGGGGAACTCCCACGACACGGCGATGCTTTGCTGAATGGTGCGGGTTTCCGTGTTCATCGGCGGTCCATCCAGTTGCGCACTGTGAGCGATAGTTCGAGCTGCGTCGCTGGCGCTTTCTCGAACTTTAGCGACGAACTCCACGCGATCTCCATTCCCTTCCGGTTACTCCCGTGGGTTCCGTGGATTTTGTCCGTGTTGAAACTCACCGTGCCCGGCGGCCATCCAAAGTACAGCTCGCACGGATCGTATCCCGGCTTGTTGTGAATATCGACGTGCCCTGCAAAATCCGGCGCTTCGGACTTATCCGTGAACCACGGATACGCGAACCACGTCCCCGGCTCCGCAGTGATGATCAGATCGCCACTCCGGCGATGCGCCAATCCCCTCGCCGCCTGCTCTTCTTTACCAAAAACTTCCGCGACTCCGGGCAGGGTCGCCAGCGCTTCGCGAGCAGCGACGATGGACGCCGCATCACGGCAATACACATGCGCGAGGCCGTGGTCGCTCACGGCAAAAGCCCGTCCGCTGTAGAAATCGGGATACGACATCCCCTTCACATCGCGCGTGCCAAAGAGCCCGGCCTCACGCAGTCGGCGGTTTGGGAAAACCGCGCCGTGCTTCACCGTCTCGATCGCGTAATCCCCGAATACCAGCCAGTCGTAGCCGCACGCATCCGCCGCCGCTTTCAGACGCGTGAGATACCCGAGCGTGACATCAACCGACTTGTCCGCCTGCTTCGAGTGCGGGCCGTAGCGCTGCAAATCGTAGTCGAGATGCGGGATGTAAGTGAACAGCGCATCCGGCGCGACATCGGGCATCTCCATCACCGCGCAAATCGCCTCTACGATCCAGTCGCTCGATTTGTGATTCGCCAGCGGGCCCCAGTAATTCATCAGATTAAACGGACGACCGACGCGCTCATTGATGCGCGTCTCCAGTTCCGCAGGCTGCGTGTGGCAGCTTTGAATCATCCCACCGCTGTGCTTGTGGACGGGCCACGGCGAGACGACGAGATCCACATTTTCTCCCAGCGATTGCTGCCAGAACATCATGCCCACGGAGTTGCCGCGCGCCCGGAAGTCATCCCAAATCCGCGGCCCCTCGACGAGTCGCGAGGCTTGTTCCCAAAACATCACCTTCCGCAAATCCTCGAAAAAGAGCCCATTGGCAACGAGGCCGTGGTCACCAGTCGGGCGTCCCGTGCGGAAGCTCGCCTGAACAGGGCAAGTGACAGCGGGAAAAATACTTTCCGCCGGTTGGAATTCCGGCAGATGCGACACCAGGTTCCATCCCAGTGCCGCCACATCGACGATGAGCAGCTTGCGTTTTTCAGGCATTATAAAAGGCGGAGAGAGAACCAGCTTCCGCGCAAATTGCTAGCGGCGGTGTGCGGAAACTTTCGCGCTGACCTTTGCCGCCGCAGTTCGGAGGGCAAGAAGGAACGCTTTTTTCGTTTCCTTTCCCTCAGACTACACCGCCCGATCTCCCTGCTCTTCGGTGCGAATGCGGATGGCCTGCTCCACCTGCATGATGAATATCTTGCCGTCGCCGATCTTGCCGGTCTTCGCCGCTTTCACGATTGCCTCCACGGCCTTGTCGCAAGTGTCATCGGCCACGACCACTTCCAGTTTGATCTTCGGGAGAAAGTCCACGGTGTATTCGCTTCCGCGATAAATCTCCGTGTGACCTTTTTGGCGACCGAATCCTTTTACCTCGGTCACGGTCATACCCTCAATGCCGATGTCGGCGAGCGCGGTTTTCACTTCTTCGAGCTTGAAGGGCTTGATGATGGCTTCGATTTTCTTCATAGAATCAGTTGTATCATTTAATAGGGAAAAGCAAGGCGGTGAAACACAATCGCCCCGCTTCGTTTGCTAAGTCTCAATGTATCCTTCCTCGCCGTGGTCGGCGAGGTCGAGCCCCTGCTCTTCGTCCTCTGCCGATGGGCGGACTCCGATGAGCGCTTTCACCACGTAGAACAGCACCGCCGTGGCCGCCATGGACCACACAATCATAATGAGCGACGCTTTCAACTGCTCCAGCCAAAGCCCGTTTCCACAGAGCTTGCCGAGATTATTTGAGAGGTTCGGGTTGAAATGCGGGTCCGCAAATACCCCTGCGAGAATCGTCCCGACGGTGCCGCCGACCGCATGGACTCCGAACGTATCGAGCGCGTCGTCGTAGCCAAACTTCGCCTTCAGTTTTGCGCACGCATACCATGTCGAAACGCCGGCAAGCAGCCCGATGACGACCGCCGAACCGGGGCTCACAAAGCCACTCGCGGGAGTAATCGTCGCCAACCCGGCCACTGCGCCGGAACACATCCCGAGCATACTCGGCTTGCCACGATGAACCCACTCGATGGCCGCCCAAACGATGCAGCCCACGGCCGCGGATAGCGTCGTGGAAATAAATGCCGTCGTCGCCTCGCGGCTCACTGCGACGGCGGACCCGGCGTTAAATCCATACCAGCCGACCCATAGCATCCCGGTCCCGGCCATGCAGAGCACCATGCTGT
>JAYSTZ010000075.1:0-4663 GCA_043719365.1 Verrucomicrobiaceae bacterium
TCGTCCCCGCAGAGCTCGGCAACGACGCCGGCATCATCGGCTGCGCAGAACTCGCACTCGAGTCGTGAATTCGTTCTTTCTGCGCATCATCGCAATGTCCGCCGCGGTCAGCGTCGCTGCGTGGCTCACGGACATCCGCACCTCCGGGCCTGTGCCGATCATCCTCGTCGGGCTGTTGCTCGCAAGCGCACAAATCATCGTCCGACCCGCGCTCATCGCCGCATCAATGCTGGCGATTCGGAGGGTTTCTCTGCCGATGCTGGCCGTCTTTTTTTTCGCGGCTAACGTATTCATCTTCTGGACCGTTGGCGGTATCGTGCCGGGGTTTCACGTCGAAAAGTTTTCAAGTGCCCTCGGCGGCTCCATCATCACGAGCATCGCAGGTTTTTTCTTTCACGGCTCGTTGCGTAGAAAATTCGGCATCCGTTCGGGACTTCGCTCCGAGCCCATCGTCGAACCGCCGCGCGATGGGATGAAACAAGCCAAGGTCCGGGAAATCGAATGAAACTGCCCGCTGGCCGCGTCGCCGTAAAAGTCTGCGGCATCACCCGCGAAGAAGACGCCCTCGCCGCAATCGATGCAGGCGCAGACCTGCTCGGCTTCAACACCTGGACAGGAACGAAGCGCTACATCGATATCGAAAAGAACGCTCAATGGCTGGCCGGACTTTCCGTCATCAGGGTCGCTCTGCTCGTCAATGCATCGCTCGATTTCGCCGCACGGATCGCCGCGCTGCCATTCATCGATGCGCTGCAGGTCCACGGCGACGAAGACGCGAACGAATGCGCGCGCATCGCGGCGTTTGGCAAACCGATCATCAAAGCCCTTCGCGCGCAAGACCCCGCAGTCACGCGCGGTGCAGACGCTTTTTCCACAAAGCATGTGCTGCTCGATGCCCACGTTCCGGGAGCCTACGGTGGCACGGGCGCCCGCGTGGACCTCGAACTCGCGCGCCGCTTCCGCGACGAGAATCCAGAGCTCACAGTCTGGCTCGCCGGCGGATTGCGCCCCGAGAATGTCGCGGAAGCAGTGCGCACCGTTCGCCCCGCCGTCGTCGATGTTTCCAGCGGTGTAGAGACGGAACCGGCACGCAAAGACATCGCGAAAATGCGGGCGTTCATTGCTGCCGTTCACGGCGTGACTTAGCCCACAAACCAAGCCTTTGCGCCCATCTATGCAGAGATTTGCTAACAGAAATGCAACGTCTTCATGGTTGCGATTATTCCAAACCTCGGTTTCCTTGCGCCCATGAGCGACACGCCATACCCAGTCGAACCCACGCGAGAAATAATCGCGCCTCGACACGAGTCTCTTGTAAAGGAATTTCAGGGCGAAGTCGGCCCTCGCAAGCTGGAGTTTGGCGAGGCTCGACTTTGGCTCGTTGCGCGCGACCCACGATGGGTATTTGCTTACTGGGAGTTTGTCCCATCCGAGCACCCCGAGGCAGTCGGAGCTGACGGAAACGCCCGCTTTTCCCTGCGCATCCTCGGCAGGAACGGTGCCATCGAGACGGAGACGGAAATTCATCCCGACCAAGGAAACATCTATCTCCCTGTGAACGACGCCGACTCGAACTACACTGCGGAACTCGGCTTTTACGCGAAGAGTGGCGTCTGGTGCTTCATCGCAAAATCCGGGACAACGTTCACACCGCCGAACGAAAACTCCGAGGAGGGCGTGGTGGAGTTTGCGAAGATCCCCTCGACGCTTCCGCTCGGCTCCGTTCACAAAATCATGCGGCGCGAATCGGCTGCTTCCGGCCTCGCGCGGGTGCAGCGTTTTTCGGAATGGACGAGGGATCAGGAAAGAATGCTCATCAGTCTCCTTGCGGCCGATGTCCTGGCCGGAGGCAAGCCCGAAGGCCGCGCTGCACGGGCCCGCAGCCGCATGGTGACGCGCCCGCCCGCGAAGGAAATCCCGCTTGCCCTGTGGGCTCAGCTCGATGCCCCGGCAACCAGCAGTCCGTCGGAATCCCCGTCAAGCTGGCATCAACCGGAGCTTCCGCTCCACCTGAACGCGGAGCTCATTTTCTACGGCGGCACCGCGCCGAATGCATCTCTTACGATCGCGGGCAAGCCCGTCGTGCTCCGTCACGACGGAACATTTCGCGTTCACTGCCGGCTGCCCGATGGCGAATTCGAAATCCCGATCGTAGCCCGTTCCGCAGACGGCACCCGCACGCGCAACGCCGTGCTCCGATTCAGCCGCGAAACCGATGCAGACGCGGGCACGGGCGCGACTAAGCAGCCCGACTATCTGCCCGCATCGCCGCCTGTCGGATAGCGCACCATGGAAGTGAATCGGTGCGGCCCAAATCCATACTGCCGGTAAAACTCCTGCGCATCGCGCGTGAACAAATCGATCCGACAGCCCGCCAATCTCGGGTGCGCGAGAATC
This sequence comes from Verrucomicrobiaceae bacterium, assembly GCA_043719365.1. Taxonomy (GTDB): domain Bacteria; phylum Verrucomicrobiota; class Verrucomicrobiia; order Chthoniobacterales; family Chthoniobacteraceae; genus SXWH01. The sequence continues at coordinate 2,398 of JAYSTZ010000075.1, forward strand.
GTAGCGATCAGCCATTTCCCCAACCCGGCTCCGCGATACTCGTCTGCGATGACTACATCACACAGATACCCCACGGTCGAATAGTCCGTCACCATTCGCGCAAAACCGATCTGAGTCGCTCCATCGAAAAGCGCAAAGTTCAGCGAATTGCGAAGGCTTTCCGCGATGGTTTCGGCGCTCCGGTCCACGGCCCAATAGGTGCTCCACAGCAATCGACAGGTCGCTTCAAAATCGAGACGATCCCGATCATCGGTGATCAGAAAATTGTCGCGGTGCCACTCGTGGAAAGTGCTCACAGATGTGTCTGCACCCAATCGAATTCGCGCGCGATGCTCTTCACGACATCGCCGGGATGAATCTCCTTCGGGAGCACGTCGAATGTGTATGTTTCGATTTCCACGTGGCTTGTCGCGCCCGTGCGCAATTCATGGAAAAAATCCGGGCAGAGCGTACCGACCGTGCTGCCAAGGTTTCCCGCACCTTTAAAGAAAAGCGGCACATGGAAATGCACTCGAACTTCCTCGATGCCCTCGTGCGCGTCGGTGTCCGCAAGCGCCTGCGGCAGATCATCCCAGCAAGCAATGCTGCCGTCCGTCCTGCGCCCGCGCACCTGGTGAAGATAGACGCCCTCGGCGAAAGGTTTGAGTGATTCCCATCCCTCGGCATCACCGCTGACCACCAGTGCCGCGCTGAGCTGCACTTTGGAAATCCGAATTCCTTCCGCGCGATACAATCGCACGGCCTCAAGCGGATTTTCAAACTGCAGCGCCACATGACACGTATCGAAACAAACACCGACGTGACGGCGCATCATTTCCTCCGCTTCTTTCGTGTAGCACTTGCGGATTCGTTTGATCTCCTCGACGCCCGTCGTCATTAGTTCGCTCTTAAAAAACGCGATCATCTCCGCAGTCGTCTCCAAATAACACGATGGCTCCGGCTCCAGGCCAAGATGAATCTCGCGACCGGTATCCTCCTGCAAAGCGCCGAGATAGGCGGCCACGGCTCCGATGTTCTCCGCCATGGAGGAAACCGCTGAAGGGTCTTTAATCCAGGCCTTGAACGATCCCGGCACCGTGCTAATCGACCCATCCACGCCCTCGGGCAGCCAGCCTGAAAGGATGTCGGCGACTTGAAACGTGTAGTTCCGGCGATCCAGCATCCGCCAGTCTGGCGAATAAACGTGCTCCTTCACCGTGCCGCCGTGGAATCTACCGTAAGGAAAAGCGTTCACCGAAAACGGGTACATCTCCGCTTCGGAAAATGCATCGAGCGCCTCGGCGCGAAGCGCAGGGTTACCGGACAAATCCTCCGCCGCCTGAGCGCTCAGTCGCAGACCCAGACCGAACCATTGACCGGCGGAAACGAGCTGGCGGACAAGACCCGCCTTTTCGCGAATCGCGCGAAGGTTTTCAGCCCACGTCTCGCCGGGGTGAATATTGAGGCAGTAGGAAAGATGGAGCGGTGGTCGATGTTGAACGATCATCAGTTGAAAATTGCAAACCGGGGTGGAAGCAGGTCTCTTCATGCACAGGTTTCCGGCAATGCGCCAGATCGTTTTCAACCATTAACAAAATGCGCACGTCAGATCGCCCGTGACAAGGGGAAGGAAAGACATTGCTTTCTGCTTGGAAGAAAAGATCGTCCGTGAAATAGAGAGGCGCGCATTGCTGACAAAACGCGGCGACACGCTAAGATCCGAATCTTCAACCAACGAACCCACACATTCTATGTTCCGCGCATTTAAAAGAATCTTCATCTGGCTCGGCCTCATGGCCGAAAAAGCAACCGAGACTGACGCCATCAATGAAGCCGTTGTCGAGCGCGGCATCCGCGACTCCCGCGAAAAAGCAGACCGCGCCCACTACGCAAACGGGCAACTCGCGGGACAGGTCGCCAATTTGAAAGATCAGGTCAAACGCCAAAACCGGCAGAAACAGGAACTCCAAGGCCTGCTCCAGGCTGCTGTTGCTGCAAACGACGAGGAAAATGGCGCACATTACGCGGAGGAACTCGCGAATATGGAAGGGGATGTCGCGGACAACACCGCTCAACTCGAACACCTCGAACAGCTTTACAAACAGAATACCGAAATCATCGCGAACAGCCTCCGCGAAGTGCAGCGCTTTCAGCGCGAATTCGAGACACTCAAAACCCGTGTGGCCGTAAGCAAATCTCTCGACGGTCTCGCAACCTTGATGAAGGGCAGCATCGGCGAACTGCAAGGAATGATGGGCGGCGAAGTCGGGCAGAGTATGGAACAACT
>JAYSTZ010000741.1:0-2646 GCA_043719365.1 Verrucomicrobiaceae bacterium
CGATTGCGATCCGCGGTTACAACGAAGCGATCTTCCAGGAGATCGGTATCTCTGACCTACTAACTACCGTGGTGAAGCCGACGCTCGATACCTTCGACGTGATGTGCAAGCATCCGAAGGTAAAGCTGCTCTGCGTGACTGGCGGTCCGGCGGTGGTCGCCGCTGCGATGAGGATCGGGAAACGCGCCGTCTGCGCCGGGCCCGGCAATCCTCCCGTCGTCGTCGATGAAACCGCCGACCTCGACCGTGCCGCCCGGTGCATCATTCAGGATGCGGGCAGCCCGCGCCTTTTCCCGCTGGGAAAACGAACGCTTTATCCGCCAGCGCCTCGATTTGCTTCGAATCGAGCTGAACGGCTCCAGCGTTGCGGAGCGCAGCCATGAGCTTGTCGGCGACTGCTTCGACCACGAAGACTTCTTTTTCGCTAATGCAGAGGAGATTGTTGTCGTAGCTCGCACCCTGAATGATGCACCGGGCGGCACGGTCGAGGTCGGCGGTTTCATCGACGACGACGGGCGGATTGCCAGGGCCTGCGCAAACAGCGCGTTTGCCGGTTTTCATCGCCGCATTCACCACGGCAGGTCCGCCGGTGACGCAGAGAAGACGGACGTTCGCGTGCTTGCACATCGTGTCGAAAGTTTCGAGCGTCGGCTTGATGACCGTCGTGAGCAGGTCGGAAATTCCGATTTCCTGAAAGATGGCTTCGTTGTAAGCGCGAATTGCAATCGCCGCGACTTTGCAGGCAGCGGGATGCGTATTGTAAACGACCGAGTTGCCCGCCGCGATCATGTTAATCGCGTTGCCGGTGAGCGTCGGGACGCTGTGCGTCGAAGGAGTCACGGCTCCGATGACGCCCCACGGCGCGTAATCAATGACGGTGAGACCGAAGTCGCCGCTGAACGCCATGCGCTCCAAGAACTCAACTCCGGGCACCAAGTCGCCGCAGATTTTGAGCTTCTCGATTTTGTGGTCGAGGCGTCCGATCTTCGTTTCGTTGAACTCGATTGTTCCCCATTCCTCGGCTTTCGCGACGCACATCTTGCGAATCACCTGAATCGCTTTGCGGCGGGCGGAGACGCCCATGTCGCGGAGCTTTTCAAAGGAGCGATGCGCGGCTGCGCAAGCGTCTTCCATGCGTTCGTAAACGCCGAAGCTGGTCTGAGCGGCGGGTGCTGCTGTCTTCGATTGCGCTGCGAGTCGTGCGAGTACTTCGCTTACCACACGCGATACGATTGTTTCGTCAAGTTGAGCCATAAGAAAATTTTAGTTTTACGTAGCCGCGCGTAAGTGCCGCGAGGCTTTGGAGTGCGGGGGCTTGACCCCGCTTTTACTTCCACGGGATATCGCGTGGAGCTTTAGAGAAATGTGAGGGGCAGACATGCGCTTCACCAGCGAATGACTCGCAGCGCTCGTTCCGCCGAAAGTGAAAGCGGGGTCAAGCCCCCGCACTCCAAAGGCTGTCGCCACGCCCGATGATCCTTCGGCTAGTCTCATTGCGCTTTGTAGAGGATGGTTTTGCCGATATCCACGGTGTCCACGATGCCGATGACGACGGCGTCCACGGGCGAGTCTTTATCCGTCGCCGCGAGCCTCGCCGAGCTGCCTTGCACGATGAGGACGATTTCGCCCTCTCCAGCGCCGAGGCTGTCGGTTGCGACGATGGTGCTCGTGCCGGGCTTGAAGCCGGTGGCATTAGTCGCGTCGATCACGAGTGGACGAACGAGCAGGAATTTGTGCCCGGTCATCTTCGTGTTCTTTTTGGTGGCGACGACAGCGCCTTCGACTTTAGCGAGGATCATGGTGGTAGAAGATAGGTCCGATCCGTCGGATCAGCCCGATCTGTGATTACTTCGCCTTTGGAAGAACCGCGACGAGGTCGTTGTGCGGGCGTGCGATGACGCTGACGCTGACGATTTCGCCGAGTCCTTGCGCTGCTGTTTTACCAGCTTCCGTAGCTGCTTTCACGGCGGCGACATCGCCGGTGACGCAGACGGTCACCATTGCGTTGCCGACCTGAGTCATTGGGCCGACGAGTTCTACGTTAGCGGATTTGAGCATCGCGTCCGTCGCTTCGACGAGTGCGATGAGTCCGCGTGTTTCGATCATTCCGATTGCTTGTTGTGCCATAATATTTGGTTTTGGTTATTTAGTTGAAAGTTTTGCCCACGCATTGCGGGCGATGATGAGTTCTTCGTTCGTGGGGATGACGCGCACTTCGATTTTCGAGCGCGGCGTGGAAATCACGGCTACTTCGGCGCGGACGCGGGCGTTCGCCTCGGCGTCAAGCTCGAGACCGCAGAAGTCCAAGTTCGCGCAAATCTGTGCGCGAAGTTCAGGATTATTCTCGGCGATTCCCGCAGTGAAAATGAGGACGTCGAGTCCGTTCAATTCCACGAGAAATTGACCGATGTATTTGCGAATCGAGCCGACAAAAACATTGAGCGCGATTTTGGCGTCGGCGTTCCCGTCTTTCGCCGCAGCGATGAGGTCGCGGATATCGCCGGTCGCAAGACCTGACATCCCTTTGAGCCCCGACTGCGATGTGAGCATTTTCTCGACTGCATCAATGCCCAGCCCGAGGTCGCGGGCGAGATAAATGAGTGCAAATACGTCGAAATCTCCGACGCGATTGTTCTGCGGCAGACC
>JAYSTZ010000742.1:0-6080 GCA_043719365.1 Verrucomicrobiaceae bacterium
TCCGGGCCGCCGCCCGGCTTCAATCCAAAGGCCTCGACTTCGTCATCGGATTCGCGGGCCGCGTGGAATCGACGGGATTCGTGGAACAACTCCGAGCCGAGATCGACCGGGCCGGGTTGGCGGGAAAAATCCTCTTTCTCGGTGGTCTGAGTGTCGATGAACTTCGCGATTGGTATGCAGCCAGTGTGGTCGTCGCTTTTCCCACCTACCACCATGAAGGATTGGGACGCATCACCATTGAGGCTCAGGCCATGGAGGTGCCCGTCGTCGCCTACGCCACCGGCGGAGTACCGGAGGGAATCAAAGATGGCGAAACGGGATTCCTCCTCCCCACCGGATACATCGAAGGCCTCGCGGCCAGGCTCGAAGTGCTCCTGCGCGACCCGGCACTAGGCCGGCAGATGGGGCAGGCCGGACGGAAGTTCGTGGAATCGCATTACAGCCTCGAAGCCGTCGCAGCGCGCCACGAGCACTACTACCGAAGACTGCTCACTGAGAAGCCAGCGCCGGCAGCGGAGTCCCCATTGCAGGTCACCAAATCCGCCCGTAATTGATTCATGCCTCCAAGACTCGCACTCCTGATCAGTATGATCTTCGTCATCATCGCGTTTCGATCGGATCGAAAACGCGGTGTCAAGGCCCCGGACGAATTGCTCTGGCCGACGCTCTGGTATATGGTTGTGGCGTCCCGTGCGATCGGGATATGGCTGAACATTTGGGGCGTCCCGCTTCCCAGCGGCAGTTCTGATCCGACCGAAGGCAGCTTGATTGACCGCATATTTTATCTGGCATTAACCTTGATGGGGCTCCGGATTCTGGCTCGCCGGAGTTTCCAATGGGGTGTCACCTTGCGGAACAATCCGTGGCTGACGGCGCTGGTCGTGTTCATGGGCATCAGCATCATGTGGTCGCAATACTCCTTTGTTTCGTTCAAACGGTACATCAAGGTCGTCGGGTCGGTCGTAATGACCATGGTCGTCCTCAGTAACGAGCGACCGTTCGAATCATTTCTGACTATCCTCAGGCGCTGCTTGTACATCCACCTTCCGATGTCGATTATTTGCACGCGTTACTTCCGGGATATTGGCGTGAGTTACAACTATTCCGGGACCGGCGAATCATGGCAGGGCATTTCGACGTCAAAAAACACCCTGGCCCAAATCGCCATGCTCGGCGTGGTCTATTTTCTGAGGGAAGTCCGACTTCGATGGTCGGAATTCGGCTGGCGGAATATCCACGTCCTCTACCTGCTCATGGGGCTCTATCTTCTGAAAGGGGCGGCGACGACCATCAGCATGACTTCCGTCACCGTTTGCATTTTCGCAAGCGTCGTCTTCTTTCGCATGCAGGCATTGCGCGATCGTCCCGAAGCCATTCCGCGATTTGTGTGGACGGTTTTTACTGGCACGGTTGCGTTGATTGCATTGGTGCTGGTTCACAGCGTCGTCCATTTCAAGGAAGACTCGCTTTTCGGATTCATGATTACGACGTTCGGGCGGGATATCACCCTCACGGACCGCACCTACATCTGGAGCGATGTTTATGATGCAGCGGGTGGATTAACCATGGGGGGCGTTGGGTTTGGCGGATTTTGGATCGGGCGGATCGCGAACATCCCGTGGAATGCCACAATGACCTGGGTCCTTGGACAGGGGCATAGCGGATATGTGGATACCTACCTCCAGCTCGGGTTCATCGGCTGGATTCTGCTCGCCGGAGTCATTTCTTCAACCCTGCCCCGCCTCCTCGCCTCCCTGCAGGAGGGGTTCGACTTCGCGTGTTTCCGGATTACGCTTTTCCTGACAATCCTTTTCGTGAACATCACGGAATCCACCTACCTTCGCGGCGACCATCATCTCTGGTTAATCTTCATGATCGTCGTCTGGATGGTTCCGAATGGAGCCCCCAGAACGGTCGAACGCGTCGAGTCAGAGGATGAACCTGAATTGGAGTTCAAGAAGAAGGAGGAGGCTGTTCCGGCCGGCATTTGATGGCAGCGATGAACATCGTGATTACAGGCGGTTTCGAGCCGAATTTTTCGGTGGGGTTTGCCAGGGGTTTGGCTGCTAACGGCGTCGAACTGACCGTCGTATCGTGTGATGAAACGGCCTCGCGTCTGACGTCTGAGGGAATCGTGAATGTCAATCTCCGGGGCAGTCTGTCCAACACTCGGTCGGTTTGGGCAAGGCTCACGAACCTTGCTTCCTACTATGCTCGTCTGATCGCCCTGCTGTTTCGCAATCGTGGGGCGACGGTTCATTTTACGGGGATGTTCCGGAACGAATTCATCCTGTGGGAAGGGCTCGCGATGAATCCCCTAATCCGCCTGCTCGCCGGACGATACATCTACACTGTCCACAATGTGCTCCCGCACAGCCGCGAGCACAGCCCGCTTTTTCGCAGGATCTACCGGTGGATCTACCGGGCACCCCACATCCTGCTGGTACATACCGAACGGGCCGGACGCCAACTGATGGATGAATTCGGCGTGGCGGAGGGCAGAATCCGACAGACCTCTATCGGGCTAAACGAGGAAATGCCGGTCACTGCGTTAAGTCAAGCGGACGCCCGGAATCGTTTGGGCTTCGGCTCCGACGAACAACTGGTTCTCTTCTTTGGCAAAATCGACGAATACAAAGGGCTGGACCTACTATTGGAAGCGTTCGATCGCCTCCGCCTCTCGAAGTCCCGTCTCGTCATCGCCGGCGAATTCCGCAATCCTGCTTATCGCACCCGGATTCAATCTCAATTGGAAAAGCTGTCACGCAGGGCAGACGTTCATGTGTTTGAGCGGTTTATCCCTAATGACGAGGCCGAGGTGTTCTTCAATGCGTCCGATGTGTTGTGTCTGCCCTATCGCCATATCTACCAAAGCGGCCTCGTTTTTCTGGGACCCCGGTTCGGGATTCCCATGGTAACCACCGATGTCGGTTCGCTGAAGGAATTTGTGGCTGACGATTTCGGAATCGTGACCCGGACCAACGATGCCGTAGGCATCGCTGAAGCCCTCGGGAGTTATTTTGCCGCGCCCGGGCGCTTCCGAAGAGAGAGCATCTTTCAGCGGGCGCAAAAGTATCAGTGGACCGCAGTTTGCCGGGAACTGCTTCCTTTGTATTCGCGAGGCGACACCGGAAGAACCGTTTCCCAACCGGTACAGAGCACTGTTGCAACCATGCGGGAAAACGGTCATCCATCCACCTTGGATCGGGGAAGTTCCCGTTCGGCGCTCCAGAACGAACGCTTGTGAAAAAAGTCATTCTCATTTCAAATAAGGTCTTCCACTACCGGGTTTCAAACTACAATTACTTTGCCCGTCGGTTCCGAGAGGAAGGGTGGGAATTCAGCGTCCTCGCCAGTGAACTTCAGAAAAATAATCCGTTCCCGTTGGAGTTCGGCTTTCAGGAGATCCCATTCAATTTTCTGGCTTACAAGCGGGAGATTGAGCGCACCAAGCCGGATGTGGTCATCCTCTTCCTGCATCTAAAAAACCTCATTATCTGGCCGCTTCTGCACTGGCTCAAGCTCAAGGGCATCCCGGTCGTCTATTGGAATAAAGGCATCAATCTGGAGGTGCGGAATCCCCGGCTGAGGAACCTTCCATTCTACTACATTCACTCCCTCTGCGATGGAATCGTTCTTTACTCGAAGCACGAGCTTCAGGACATCAAGCCGAAGAACCGGCACAAGGTCTGGGTGGCTAATAACGCGGTCAATTTTACGGCCTTCCCGGAGGTTCATGAGACGCCCGAACAAATTAAGGCCGAGTTCGGAATCCCGTTCAAAAAAGTCGTCCTCTTTGTCGGGCGGATGCGTTCCGTCAAGAAAGTCGAACACTTGATCGAAATCTTTAACCAGATCGACGATCCTGATTGCGGCTGCGTGATTGTCGGGGATCCGATGGAATATGACATTCCGGCGATGATTCGCGGCGGCAACATCCGATTCCTTGGCGAGACCTTCGATCCGGAGAACATCCAAATCAGCAAGCTCTTCAGAATGTCCGATCTCTTTGTCATTCCCGGTGATGTCGGGCTCGGAATGAACCAGGCGTTTTACTGGGGACTCCCCGTGGTGACGGAAGACGGCCTCCAGCCGCCCGAAATCCATTATCTCACAAACGGGCGGAGCGGATATATCGTCCCCGAGAATGACATTGCCGCGCTGAAGGAGAAGACGCTCCTGCTTCTGAAAGACGATGTCCTTCGCGCAGAATTTTCCCGGAATGCGCGGGAGGATATCCTCCGTGAGGCGTCTGTAGAAACCATGTTCCAAGGCTTCTTTCAATGCGTCTCCACCCTGACCGGCGGCAAGCCGGAAAAACTTTCATGACCGACCAACCTCTCCCAGTCGATTCCCCTCCGCGAACCGGGCAAATTGCAGTCGAAGGCTTGACGACGCCTCTACTGACAGCGGACCGGAACAGGAAAACCACTGCGACCGTCGTCCAGTTTGCACAATGGCTCGATCGGTACGGCGAAACCTCGCAGGATCATCAGGACTTTTACGCCAGCAAGGTCGGACGCGCGGCCAAGAATCTGTATTACAGGAATCGCGTGGCCGGCACCCTTGCGGTCGCTCCCATGGTCTTCTGTGAGGCATTCATGCCATGGACGCGGCGATTCTTTTTTCCGCGGATGCGGCTTCCGATCTCGGATGCCCACTTCGCAATGGGTTTTGCGTATCTCCATCGGGCGACTGGAGAACAGCGCTATCTGGACCGCGCCGTCCACTTTCTGAAAGTGCTGGAGCAGACCCGCTGCTCCGCCTACGCTAGGCATGGATGGGGCTATCCATTTGACTGGCAGACACAAGGCGGCATTCTGAAAGCTGGCACACCGCTTATCACGACGACCCCTTACTGCTACGAGGCATTCGACGCCGTTTACCGGATCGATGGAAATCCCGAATGGCTCGCAATCATGCGGTCCACCGCAGAGCACTGCCTTTCTGATTACGCAGACCACGAAACGCGGCCCGGCGCTGCAAGCTGCACCTACACGCCCCTCGGCGGCGAGAACGTCGTGAACGCAAGCTCCTACCGTGCGGCGACACTTCTGCAGGCCTACGAAACCTTCAAGGATGAGCGTTACCGAGAAGCGGCGGAGCGAAACATTGCATTTGTCCTCGATAGCCAGAACGAAGACGGCTCATGGCCCTACGCCATGGACGGGAAACGGGGTTTCATCGACCATTTCCATACGTGCTTCGTGCTGAAGGGGCTTGTGAAATCGGAGCGTGTCATTCCCAATCCCGACTTGACCCGCGCGATTGAGAACGGTGTCCGCTACTACGCGACACACCTTTTTAACGAAGAAGGCCTGCCGAAGCCGTTCTCCCGGCGCCCCCGGCTGACCGTTTACCAACGTGAACTGTACGATTGTGCAGAGTGTCTGAATCTCGGTGCATTGCTCCGGGGACGCTTCCCCGATCTGGATCAGGCAGTTGATCGCACTTTGGATGAAGTTTTGAAAAACTGGGTGCAGCCTTCCGGCGCGTTCCGGAGCCGAAAACTCCTGCTTGGCTGGGACGACGTACCGATGCATCGGTGGGGAGGATCGGAGATGTTCCGCAGTCTCGCCCTTTGGACCGCCGGACCGACGGAGCCTAATGTAATTACCCCGAATCAACCCCTCTCCGCTCCGAGCAATGCAACCGCAGGCGGGCTCTCTGATGCAGTCATTTAAGGACGAATCCATGAGCGCGGTCCAATCCATGGAGAAACAGCAACTCGAAAACGCAGAACGTCTGCGCATATTCCACGCTTCATCCCCCTCCGAACCGCTGCGGAATTTCGTGAAAATCGCCCGCTGCCTGGGGATCACCTCAGAATTAGTCGATCTCGGACGCTCCGACTCCCCGGGTAAGGACCTTCTGGAGCAGTTGTCGGGCGACCACGGACCTTCACTTTGGGATGCCGGAAGTCTGGCAAAAATACTCTCGTCTGATGAGTTCCGCTCGCTCGGCGCCGCGGCGCAGTCGTCCCCTTCGACCCGACTATTGCTTGCGACGGATCATGACCAACCCACACTTGAGGCCCTATCGTTCCTGTCGCATGGCGGAGTCACCGGCATCCGTTCCGC
>JAYSTZ010000743.1:0-2642 GCA_043719365.1 Verrucomicrobiaceae bacterium
ATCGTGAGCGGGAAAAGCGACGTTGCCATTGTGGAATCCAAGCAGGTTACGGGCGCGGGCGAAGCGCAGAAACTCCATTGATAGCCCGCGCTGAGTCGCGATGGGCTCTAGCGCGGCGTCGCTGGCGTTGGCGACGCATGCCAGCCATTGCTTAGACCAATCAGCGGGCGCGGCCTTAACCGGGCGCAAAGGACGCGGCGATGCCGGGGCGGTGCCTACATACTGCGCGGCCTCGCGGATGGCGTCGGCGAAGGGAAGGTTGCGCGCTTTCATCCAAAGGTCGAGGGGACCACCTCGTGTTCCGGTTTCTGCGAAGTCCGCCCATAGTCCCGCATTTTTGCCATCGATAGCAATAGAAAGGCTTGTCCCGGGCTCGCCGCTTAGATTCCCGACCCTGAACTCGTTGCCCGTCTTGCGCCCGTTGGGGAATAGATGGGTGCATACGTCGAGCATGCGGGCGGCGAGCGCCTCGTTGATTTGCTTGGAGTCGAATGAGTCGTGCGTTGACTGACCGCGAAATGTAATTGTAGGCATGTTGGTATAACTGGCGCTCCTAGACCTTGGCGGGTGGGAGCGCTGGTTTCGTTTGGGGGTTAGTTAGTTGAGACCGGACGCGCGAACCTCAAACTTAGACAGTGCCGCGCTCACCTTGGCGGGGTTAAAGAGCAAGGTGCGGTGCCCTAGCTTCACAAACGGAATCTTCCGTTTCTGTTTCAGGGTGCGGATACTTCGGACGGGTATGCCGAGTTCGGCGGATAGCTCGTCAATGGTTAGAAACTTTTCGCTGATGTGTGTCATGGTGGTTTTAGCTGACGAATTGGAGCGGGTGTCAACTGATGAATAATAGTTGCACACGGATGCCCCTGTCCCGCACCGGCGGCGAAGATTTCTAAAAATAGTTTTACGCCGCACCAACTACTTGCCGGTCGTCTTCGTCGGCATGATCGCCCAAAACTTCACGGCATCGCGCTTCGTGGCGGCTTTCGCGTAGTGCCGGAATAGCGTCGCGGTGTCGTCGTGCCCGGTGAAGCGGCAGAGCTGATTGATGTCGCCATGCAGCGCCAACCAGTAGGAGGCAAAAGCATGGCGCGGCCCGTGTTTGATGGGCTTCACCTGATGCGCCGCCCGCAGCTCCCGCTCCCGCGTGCGGAGGACGTTGGGCGAACATGGCAGCAACGGCCCGGCCTCACGCGCGAACGGTGCCAGCCAAGCCCGGCAGTTTTCGGAAAGCTCAACGTGCCGCCCCTGCTTCGTTTTCGTGATGGCCGCTGGCAGCTTCAAAAACTTTTCGTGCAAGTCGATTGAAGACCAGTCGAGACGCAACGCCTCGCTTCGGCGGATGCCGGTGAAAAACGAGACGGCCAGAAATGGCACAAGGTCGGGCGCGGACACCTCGGCAGCGGCAAGGATCGCCGCCGATTCTGCGGGGGAATAAACCTCAACCTCGCTGGCCTCGCGCCGCTTCATGTCGAGTTTCTTGGTCGGATTGTCGGCGCAGTGTTCGCGCTTGATACCGAAATTGAACAGCCCGCCGAGAATGCGGAGCGTGAAGTTTTTCACGCTGTCGGGCATCCCGTCCATTGCGGTTCTGAGATCGGCGGGCGTAATCGCGTTCAGCAATTTGCCGTGGAGTGATACCAGACGTTTGCGCGTCTGCCGGATGCTGCGCGTGTAGCTCTCGCTGCGCTTGTCCGATTCCAAAAACGCATCCATCGCCGCCTCAAAAGGAATCGACGCCACCGCGGCCTTGTGGCGCGCAATCCAATCCTGCACCACTTCATTGAGCGTGACGGCGTAGGGCTGTAATGCGGCGAGCGCGTTAGCAGCCTGCTCCTGCTGCTGCGGCGGAAGAATTGCGTTTCCTTGCACGCCGAAATTTTCGATTCGGATCGCGGTCGCGTCGCAGAAGTTTTGCGCCTTCTGCCGTGATCCAAAAAAGAAGCGCTGGCGCTTCCCGGTTTCGCTGATGCGCGGCGGAAGCGCGACGAACCATTCAGCTTCTGAGTTCGTCGCCCATTTCCACTTGGCCGGTTTGAGTTTGAGTGATTTAGGCATGCCCCATTATTGACACATATTGACACATTTCAAGCGAAAATCCGTCAATATGCGAAACTATGGGGTATTATTTACAGAGAAAAATGAATTTCACGGTTGCGCGCCTCTTGAATGGGGTTCAAGAGGTCGCGAGTTCAAATCTCGCCGGCCCGATACTTTGGGAACAAGGCCGACCAAGGACCCGACGCCCAAGGTCTTTGTCTCGGAAGCACACGGCAGCGGCCTTTCAGGAACGGGGCGGGGCGAAACCGCCCCGATGCTCGCCGACTCACGCGACCAACCCACCGGGCACGATGCAGACACGCAGCGCGCGCCGCAGGCGCGAAAGACCTACACTCCTTCCATCCCCTCCTTCACCCACTTCCCATTTCACCCATTTATGAGAGCTCTCTGCTGGCACGCCAAATCCGACGTTCGCGTTGATACAGTTCCCGATCCCACGATCCAGGAACCGACCGACGCCATCATCAAAATCACCGCGACCGCCATCTGCGGCTCGGACCTGCATCTTTTCGACGGCTACCAGCCGACGATGGAAGCCGGCGACATCCTCGGGCATGAGCCGATGGGCATCGTGGTGGAGACCG
>JAYSTZ010000744.1:0-6072 GCA_043719365.1 Verrucomicrobiaceae bacterium
GGACGCGGATTCATTCGGTTCTGCACTCACGAGCAAGCACGCCAGTGGAAGTTCTAGCGTAGCTTTTCTTCCACGAGCGACTTCATCGCGGTGATGAACTTTTCTTCGGCGAATCGCTCCGCGTTGGCGCGGATGCGGGCGGGGTTCCAAGTGATTCGCTCGAATTCCTCGACGACAGCATTGATAGCATCGGGCGCGGGGTCTTTGAAGAAGAGCCCGGTCTCGCCGGGAATCACCGTCTCCAACGCACCGCCGTCGCCATACGCGAGGACTGGCTTGCCGGCAGCCTGCGCTTCCACGGGAGTAATCCCGAAGTCTTCGAGTCCCGGAAAAACGAACGCGTAACAGCGCTCGATGAGACGCTTCACTTCGTCATCACTGATGCGTCCTCGGAACTCAATGTTGCCTGCTCCCGCAGCGAGCTTCTCAAGTCGCTCGCGGTCCGGTCCGCTGCCCGCGATGACGAGGCGCTTGCCGCTCTTGGCGAACGCCGCAACGGCGCGGTCGATGCCCTTGTAGGAAACGAGCCGCGAGAGGATCAGGTAAAAGCCGTCATTGTCCGTCTGCACATCGAAGCGATGCACTTCGACCGCGGGATAGATCACAACGGATTCCCGCCCGTAGAATTTCTTGATGCGCGCCTGCACGCACTCCGAGTTCGCGATGAAATGCGTGACGCGTTGTGCTGCTTTGTAGTCGCTCCGACGGAGCAGGGGGATGAACACTTTGGCCACGGCCTTCACGAGTCTGCTTGAGACTTCGTTGCGGAGGTAATCCTCGGTCTGCCAGAAGAATCGTGGTGGGGTGTGGCAGTAGCAAAAGACCTGCGTGCGCGGGGTGAAGCGCATCCATTTCGCGAATCCGCTGCTGCTGACAACCGCGGCGTCCGCATCCAGTTTCCCGAGCGATTTGAATGCGAACGGGTAGATGGGGAAGAGCTTCTTGAAGTGCGTGTTGATGCCCGGAAGTTTTTGCATCCATGTGTTGTGGATGTCGGCTGTGCGGAAGTCGGGCAGCAGCTTCGAGTAATCGGTGGCGCTGACGTAGAGCGGCGCATTGGGCCACGCACGGTGAAGGGATGCGACGACTTTTTCTGCGCCGCCCATTTGGATGAGGTAGTCGTGGCCGAGGATGATTTCAGGCTGCTTCTGCGTCATCGTATTCGTCTTCCTCGTAGTCTTCTTCTTCGTCGGCCATCCACTCGCTGTTCACAAATGCATACGCGGCGAAGATGCAAAAGGACGGAATCGTCGCGGTGCCGAAGGAGTCGCTCATTGCGTTTCCGGCGATGTAAATGAGCACAGCCACGATGCTGCAAAAGCGCATCGTGAGAGTTTCGCTCATTCGCGAGGGTGCGCGAGAGGCCTGGCCAGCGAGCTCAAATGCACGCCAAATGCACCCGAGGACGAGCATCGCCATTCCGAAGGTACCGATGACGCCGGTGTCGATCTCCATTTGCAGAAACAGATTGTGCGCATGGTTCTTCATCAAATTGTCGCTCGCCCATCCGGGACCGTATCCGAGCCATTTGTTTTGCTGCACGTAGCGGAATGCCTCGTCCCAAACATCTTCGCGGACATCCATGGATTTCACGTCGCCTGGATTGTAAATCGCCTCGTGGATGACTGCCGCGTCTCGTGGGGCCACGGTGAAAAGTAACTCCAGAGCGAAATAACCAAGCACCGCTGCGATTGCAGCGACCGCGACGGCGGAGCCGCAGGTGACAAATACTTTCGCGGGGCTGTGCACGGCGAGAATAAGGAAGCAGAGGAAGATGCATGCACCGAACAGTAAAATGTTCGTCTTTGAGCCGCTCTGGAACAGCGTTGCGAGGAAGAGCGGGATCATGATCGCTGCCAGGAGTCGGAGCCGTCCCACGCCGGATTTCCACAAACACACGATGACGCATGAAGTCGTCGAAGCAGCGATTCCGTATTGATTCGGGTGGGAGAACAACCCGCCGAACCGTCCTTCGGTTTTTCGATCCACCGGAAGCCATGTAATCCCCGCGCGATAGGCCTCGACGATGACGACGCTGAATAGTGCGCCGAGCGCCAGTCCGTATGCGAGCGGCCGCCACCCGACGCCGTGCTTTTGCGCGAGTGTGATGAAAATCAGAAATGCAAACGGCATCAGCCACCGGATGATGTACATGAACGCCTCCTTCCGGTATGACGCGTTGCCCACGTGGACGGCAGCGCCGATGCAGATGACGAGAATTCCAACGCTGAAAAGCCACGACGCGACTGAGGGTTCAAAAACTTTTGGAAAATAGCCGCGAGAGCCCACGACAAAAATGACGAGTGCCAGAATTCCGAGGAGCGGTATGAGGATTTGCAGCGGGCTGAACGGAAGCAATTCATTGCCTTCGATGGCACCGCCCCGCCGTCCTTTGAACATCCACGCGAAGAACCCCACGGCGAACATCGCAATCCAAATCATCCAGTACATGCCGCCGCGCTCGGGCGGGTCGTCGTCGTATTCGTCTTCGATTTTGCGGCGACTGCGGCTCATGCGTTCGGCGGGACGTTGGCGGGGCTCAGGGTTTCGAGCAAGCGGGCTGCGAGAATTACAGGATTAAATCGATCGCGCACCTTCGCGTATCCCGCTTCACCGAATGAGCGGCGGAGTTCGGGATCTTTCAGCAGTTCGATGATATCCTCCGCGAGCACCGCCGTGTCTTTCTCGTGAACGAGGTATCCGTCGGTTCCGTCTTCGATTAAGTGCATTGGCCCTCCGCAATCGAACGCGATCACGGGGCGGCGATGGCTCCATGCTTCAATCACCACGCGCCCGAACGCCTCAGGCCCGGGGACTTGACTGAGACTTGTCACGAGGAACAGCGCGCCTCTGCGATAGACGCTGGCGACATCGCGGGTGTGTTTGTGAAACTCGACATTCGCTCCCAGCGTCAGCTCGGCAACCAGAGCGTGGAGACTCGCGACGTAATCCGTACCGATGGCTTCGCCGTAGATCCGTAGTTTTGCGTCGGGGATTTTGTCGGCGACGATACGCATGGCGCGGATGGAGTATTCGACTCCTTTCCAAGGAAGCAGACGAGCGAGCAATCCGACCCAGCCCTCGTCCGGCATGGGCTCGGACGTGGAGAGTTCCGCGGCATTTTCGATGACGCTCCGCTGATACTTTTCGATGCCCCACGCTTTGTAGCGCTCGCTGTCAAAGACGGCCTGCGACGGTGCAAGCAAATGACAGCCGGGCAGAAAGGGCAGGAATTTCCCGAGCCAGTAGTAGTCGAAATCGCGGACGAAAATCGCATAGCGCGCCTTGCGTGCCGGCGGATAAAACGTGCGGAGCAGCACGAGAAACAGCGCGCCTTTGTGTCCGTTCGCGAGGAGTTGCTGCGGGCGTTCTTTGGCGAATTCGCGGACGATGAGGAAGAAGGTCCGAAGCATCGCGAGCGGGCTATTACCTTTCGCTGTCGCGGTTATCTGGATGCCGGAAATCGATTCGCAATCCGCCCGATGCTTGTCGTTCTCCACAAAAATGCGCACGGGCATTTTCGCGACGATGTGCGGCAAGAGTGTGGAGATGCTCTTCTCGGCCCCGCCGTATTCGCGCATGTTGGAGAGGATGTGGATCATCGCATCTCCTTCCACTTGGCGCGCTCGGCACTCAATTCCCCTAGCCATAGGAAAACGGGAAGTGGATGCTCATTTTCTATCACTTCGGCGAGGACTCTATCGCCAACGTTCTTTTTGTAATGCGAAATTTCCCAGTAAGATTCCATCCGACTTTCCTTATCAGCAGGGGAGGGGAACAGCTCTGAGTTCTCAGGGCGAAAATGATAGAAATTTTGGACGCCAAAAAGGTTTGCTCCAAAATCGTGTTCAACTGTGAGTGACGAAGAAAGCCACAGCGCCCATTCTATAAAGTCGCGTCCGTCACCGTATTCGATATCGAGCATCTCTGCGTGGAGCGGGTTTGTGAAAATGCTAAGTTCGATTCCTCGAACGGCGCAAAACTCCAGAATTTGCATGAACGCCGTTCGTTGCGCGTTCTCACCAGTTTTGTTGTTCCACGAAAACTTCCGGCTACCGTCTTTCCACCGCTCGTTCTCGGCGAGGATTTTGGCCGGAATGGTATAAGGCTTCATCAGCACTTCGTCGCGCATTCCGTCTTTGTATTTCACGCCCGTGTTGTCGCGGAGGGTTTTGAGGCTGTCCACGAGGGCGTCGAGGCTGAAGAGGGTCTCCGGGATGTCGGCGCGGCGCCAATGGGGTTGCGGCGTTCCGTCGGCTGCGACGGCGAGGCGCTTTTCGTCGAAGTCCACTTCGGGGCGCGAGTCGGCGTCGAACATTCCTTTGTCGATGGCGAGCAGGACCAGCTTTGGCTTCTTCAAGGCGGCGGCGTGTTGGAGGTAGCGCAAACACTCGTAGATGTTCGCGGCGCTGAGACCGAGGTTGTAGGTTTTCTCGGGTAGCGACGGGTGGTTCGGGTCGAGCCCCACGACGACGCGGCTATTTCCGAGGATGAGGCAATCGGCATCCGCGAGCCGGACGGCGTGGGCTTTGTGCAGTCGCTCCTGATTGCGAATGGCGGGGCGCGATTTGATGGAGTCGCCGGGCAGCCCGTAGCGCCAGACGCCGTAGGGGTCGGCGTAGTAGTTCAGCCCCGCGAGCGCTGCGACCAGCAGCAGCACGGCGAGGGCGAGGCGGCGGAGATAGCGTGCGGCGGTCATAGGGACTTAAAGGACCAAAAGGACGTAAGGGACCCCAGAGACACGCTGGTCCCTTTTGTCTTTTTCGTCCCTTTCGTCCCTTTATGGCTCTCGTTGAAGAAATGACCCATCATCAGAACTGAAAATACAAAAACTCCGTGACACCCGTCAGCCGGAAAAACGCAACCACGAATACAACCGCCGTCACCGCAACCCACAGGCCGTTCGTTTTCCAAATCGGAGGCTCGGCGGTTTCGCGAGCCGGAATCGCCACGCGGAAGAGTTGCTGCGTATTGGGCGCGAAGAACGCGAGGATCGCAGCGCCCATGATCCACGGGAGATTCTGCACTTTGAATGGCACTGCTGCGAACTGAAAGGTGCCGGCCAGCGAAGCGAGCATCGGCTTGAGTTGCAGCGGGAGCGTGCAGCCGTTGAAGCCGGTCATGCCTTCTAGCATCTCGCGGGCAACGTCGAATTCACCGCGCGTCGCTCCGGCGCGATACAGGCCGTGGTCGCCCGCTTTGAAAAATACCCAGCCGACGACGACGGCGAGAAACGTGACGAGCCATCCGCCGAAAACGGCAGGCTTGCTTTGCAAAAGAGCGTGGTTCTTTGCGAACGCGGTCCATGCGTGATTCACGCAAAGATACGTCCCGTGGAGGCCTCCCCAAATGACGAACGCCCATCCCGCGCCATGCCACAGTCCGCCGAGCAGCATGGTGAGAAAAAGATTCGTGTAGCGCCGCGCAGGGCTGCATCGCGAACCGCCGAGCGGGATATACAAATGGTCGCGGAGGAACTGGCTGAGCGTGATGTGCCAGCGCCGCCAGAAGTCCACGATGTCGCGCGCTTTGTAGGGCGAGTCGAAGTTCAGCGGGAACCGGACATTGAACATCCGCCCGATTCCCACGGCCATGTCGCTATATCCGCTGAAGTCGAAGTAGAGTTGGAACGTGTAAGCCAGCGCGCCGACCCAGGCGGTGAGCAAGCCCGGATCGGAGCCGCCCGCGACGCCGAGGAATACCGCAGTCGCCGTGGGACTGAGCGCGTCGGCGATGACCGCTTTTTTGAAAAGCCCGAACGCAAACAACGTGAAGCCGGCAGCGAAATTGTCCGCGTTGAAGCGCCATGTTTCGCGCATTGCAAACTGCGGCATGAGCGAACGATAAAGCACGATGGGGCCCGCGATGAGATGAGGGAAAAAGCTAACGAACAGTGCATACCAACGGAAGTTGTATTCCTTCGTCACGCCATGCCACGCATCGACGAGGTAGGCGATCTGCGTGAAGGTAAAAAACGAAATCGCCAGCGGCAGCAGCACGTGCGGGGCACGGAAATGCCCGCCGAACGTCGAGTTGATGAGCGCCACGCCGAAGTCCGCATATTTGAACCAC
>JAYSTZ010000745.1:0-6066 GCA_043719365.1 Verrucomicrobiaceae bacterium
ACCGTGATTCGTTGCGAAGGCTGGCATCGCGACCAATGGTTCGACCAGACCACGCAGCCGTGGGTCAATCCATCGCCCAACATGCGCAGCCTCACCGCCGCGGCGCTCTATCCCGGAGTCGGCCTCATCGAGTTTTGCAATGTCAGCGTAGGCCGCGGCACGGATCGCCCGTTCGAGTTGGTCGGCGCACCGTACGTGGACGACCGTCGCTTCGCCGCCGAAATGAACGCCGCCGGGCTCGCAGGCGTCCACTTCACCGCAGTGCGTTTCACGCCTGCCACGAGCGTCTTCGCAGGAAAAGAATGCGGAGGCGTGAGCATCACCGTCACCGACCGACGCAGCACGAGCGCCGTCGATATCGGCATTGAAATCGCCCGCACCTTCCAGCGTCTGCACCCCAAAGAATGGCAGGGCGCGAAACTCGCCAAACTGCTAGTCCATCCAGCCACCGCCGCCGGAATCGCCGACATGAAACCGCTAACGTCAATCCACGAATCCTGGGTACCCGCCCGCGAAAAATTTCGCCAGAGACGCGAAAAGTCCCTGTTTTACTCGGAGTAAAGACTCTTCCCTCCGCCTGAGCGCTGTCAGTGTAGTTTTCTTACGGAAGCAAGTTGAATTGTTCGAGCATTGGATTTGGGCAATAGTGGGAGCAACTGCTGCAGAATGCGCCTCGCTACGGTAACATTAACCGCATTTCCCAGCGCCCTCACTGACGCAGCACCAGAAGGTAAATTTTTCAAAACGGCGAGCGACTGAAGACGAGCGCATTCTTTAACCGTCATGTAACGCCGTTCCCAAGCAATGATCGGAACCTGCGTTGATGTCATCGCAACGAGTGACGGCGCCGTGTTATCCCGCTTTACCCGCACACCAGAGGCGCGGAACTGAATAACCAATTTCCAAAGATTGCGAGGCTCATGCTGACAGTTCCATTCAAATTTTTGGAGGCTTGAAGGGAGACTAACAAGCTTTGGCAACCAGTCATGCAGCCGGGCTTTGTGCTCTCGATAGAAATCCCGGTTTTGCCGAAGGAAAGTTTTCTTCCACTGGGGAAAAGCTATTCCGGGCCTGCGGGCATGGCTTGGAAGCGCCGACATTATCTGGTCCCTAGTAAACCCGGTCATGGATATTCCGAAGCATCCGCGTGCCGCCTGTAACATTGATAGAGGGGTATCACGAAGGTGATCTTTATTGTATGGGTAAGTGGCACCGAATTCCATCGCCCATATGGGGAACGACGGAAGTTTAATCGGCTCTGGCAAGCGATCTAGGAACTCTTGCCAAATGTCCAAGCACTGTATTACCTGCGGGCTCAATCCAAGGGCTCCTTCGGGATGACGATCTAAAACGGAATGAATGGAAACCTCTCCGGCTGTTGTTTCCGTGTCGGGCCAACGAAACCGACTGAGTGAACCTCTTACACCAACCATGTAAAACCGCTCGCGGATTTGGGGAATCCGGAACTGATGGGGCGAGAATTGCCGATGGTCGACTGCATATCCCTGATTTTCCAACGCTTCGCGCACCTTCCGGTAAGTATTACCGTTATCGTGTCGGACAAAATGCGCAACATTTTCAAGTAAAACGACTTTCGGTTTTCGAGCTTCAAGGATTTCAATGATATTCCAAAATACTGTGCCTCGCCGCTTATCACCCCATCCCACTTGTTCGCCAGCTTTGGACCACGGCTGACACGGGAATCCGGCGCACAACAAGTCGTGCGGTGGAATGTCAGAAATCTTTACCTTCGTAATGTCACCAGCAGGGCGAAAACCAAAATTCTTTTGATAGAGATCGCGTAAAGACTCGTCGATTTCCGAAGCGAAGACACACTCTCCGCCAAGCTGCGTGGCTGCGCAGTGGAAGCCGCCGAGTCCTGAAAAAAGATCAATAAAGCGCATGGAACGATTACCGAAGGCGTGGCATGGCCTTGAAACGCGGACGGAGCCATTTCCTCAATTCGTTGGCGAGCGATTTTGGCAGCTCTGTGGCTCCTGTCGCAAATGGGCGAAGAAGTCGGTGACGCTCTAAGAGCCAGCCATCAACCTGACCGGCAGTCGCTAGAAATGGATCCGGCTCGAACGAACGAGGAGTGCAGAATCCACGCTGCGGAGCCACAGAAAAAGTGATCAGCTTCCGCCACAACCCAAGGTCCGGTGTTCCAAGCTTTGTTTTGTAGTCGGCTCCAGATGCGCATTGAAGTAATATCAATGGGCGTCCTACGAATCCGTCCGGGTAGGACAAGAAAGAAACAAGATCACATCCGGCCTCATTTTTGTCGCCGTAAATACTGACCCATCTGTCTTGAATCGCATCTTCACTAGTCGCAGCCATCACCGCTTGCACGGTAGCTTTCAACTTCTTTGCACCTGTTGTGCTTGTCCATCCAGTGCGGGCGACCTTCCATCCTTGGCCAGATAGAGAAACACTGCAAAATTCTTCAAACAGGCCCCCTTGCTTCCCATAATCACTGAGGGGCTCCGCATTGAGAACCTCGTAATACTCCGAGCAGCAAAGGCAAAGTAGGAAAAACGCAGGCAATAGTCGCGATGAATCCGCGACACGAACTAGTCTATGTGGGCGAACTTCGTAATGCGCTGATTGCCCGGCCAGCCCGCCTCGCCGCCGAAGTTCATCCCAAATGCGTCCGATAAAGGTTGCGCGCATTGTTGCCGCATCGGCGTCCCCTTTGTCATATACGCCTTGTTCAACCAAAATATCGTTTATCGCTTGCTGTGAAATCTCTGTTTCGTCAACCGCGAGACTGATTTCTATCCAGTCGCATACAACAGTAAGGTCGCAGTTGTGCGTCTTGACCGAGCGACGAAATCCTACTTTGGGAAGGGCGAGCATTGCGCTGGATGTATAGTTTAGCCACGCTTCCGCGAGGCACGGTCGTATTCATTTTCTTCGTCGAGTAGTTTCGCGCGAAGCTCGGGGTAGCCACGGAGTAACTCCAGCGCGGCGCGAGCCGCTTTCTCAACGGACGCCTCCACTCTGTTCGATTTTCGGTGCTCGTGAATGATTCCGAGCACGCCGCGAAGGTGCCCTACGGCTTCATCCAATTCGTTGAATACTTCATACTCTTCCCCTCCTGCCGTACGATACGCGACGTCAAGGTCAGGCGTATCCGTGCGTTCGAGGTATTCGCGCGCTTTTGCGTTCGCCAAAACCTTATCAAAGCGGTCCATTTGACGGGAGTCTCTGACAATTGTTTCAGTAACGACGCCTTTATCCTCGCGTCCGAAAAGCCATTTAGAAAAACGTACAAGGGCCTCAATGCGATTCTTCGGGACGGGATGATACGCCTTTTCCGGCGAGGCATTAATATCGATCCCAAGATATTCCTGAGTGCCGTGGGTCCTGAGGGATAAAAATAAGACGCTGAAACGCTCCTCGACACGCGCCACATCGATGCGCTCGTCGTGCTCTTTCATTTGTTGCAGCGTTCGGTATGCGATGTAATTTCGACGCACGGTCTCAGTTTTACTTCCGATTCGCCGCATCACCTGTTCGTAGGTCAGGTGATCTTCTTCAATCATCTTTGAAATGAATGCCGCTTTCTCCGGTGGATCCCACTCTTTAATGCCAGAGACGTGGCGAAAACCGAGATAGCCGCGCACATCCTTGCGGTCCTCTGCCGATAAATAGGGAATTCGCTCGAATAGCTCGGGTTTGGCCTTTCTGCGGCCTAGAAGCTCACGCCATTTTGCGTTGACGGGCTTGCCTGCGACTGCCCGCTCTAGGTAAAGCATTGCCGCAAGGCGACGATTTCCTTCAATTACAACAAGACACGATTTGCCATCGAGCTTTTCGCGAACGACGAGCAAAGCCTCTTGGACGAAAAAACCGCTCTCGAGGAAGGATTCTGCAAGCTCTTCCAATTCCCAATCGCGCATCGCGTCGAGTAGTTCCGACTGGTCAAGTTTGTGAGCAATCTTCTCCGCCCCGAGTCGCGGATTTTGCGGGTCGAGGCGGAGTTCATGAAGTTTAGCGTAGGCTAGAGTGGATGATACGGACATGGCTCTCGGATCAAGTTGGACAAACGGCAGGCCGAGTTCAATACTTGAAAAAGCAATTGGGCTATAATCTCGCTCCCTCCCAGTGCCAATTACAGTCTCGACACTGTGAAAGTGGTCGATGCTCGTGGCAAATCGGACGAAATTCTTCCGTGATAATCCTCCTGCGCTGGCCGATCCGCTTTCTGGACTGGGCAGTAAAATCATTTTGCTGCCCAGCATTCTTCTCGGATTGGGGAGTCCGGGAGGTTTGCTGGCCAGTCCGCTTCCCGGAGTGGCCAGTAAAATGAGTTTGCTGGGGAGTTTTTGGGATTTGTTGGGGAGGTTTCCTTGGGAACTGGGGAGTTTCCTCCCGGGGTGCGGAACTTTTGAAAAAACTTTCAAGGGTTTTGAAAGATTCGGCGGATGGGCGCGTATCAGGGGATGAACCTCAGTTGGTTCGTTCAAAAAACAAATAAAACAAAACACACAGAAATACACACAATGAAAAATCCATACTATCCTACCGAGAAGAGTCTTCAGGGGGCTTGGTGGCAAAATATCGTCAGTTTTGCCTCTGCGCAGCTTTTACTCTTGGGCTTCACTCCGGCGCAGATTGCGAAGATCATCCTTGATGCTTCTTGGGCGGTTTTCCTGTTGCGGACGTTGCCGAATACCTATCTGGAGTTTGGCAAGCGCGTGACGGGTTATGCGGACTCTTATTTGGATGGTCCGGCGAATGGCCCAGCTCCTTTCCCTCCGGTGGTGCCGGAGTGGCCGACTGGGGCGGGGGCAGCGATTACTACGGGCATTGAGGCCCGGCGCATTGAGTGGGTGCGGCTGGCGAAGGCGAATCCGCTTTATGACCCGGAGACGATTGGGGCGGTGCTGCGACTGGAGCCGACGGGGGATGCGTTTGACCCGACGACTTACACGGCGGAGTTGTCGGACTTTGTGAGCCCGTCGGCGAATACGGTGACGTTCAAGTTCCGCAAGGCGAGCGGGGAGATTGACGGGATTAATCTCTACATGCGTCGGAAGGGCGAGGCAGCGTGGACGTTTGTGCGCTTTTTCTCGAAGTCTCCGGCGACGGATACGACGGCGGTAAAAGTCGCGGGCAACCCGGAGGAACGCGAATACCAGGGCCGCGCGGTGATTGCGGATGTGGAGGTGGGCATCGTCAGCGACATCGAGAGTGTCCTGGTGCGTGGGTAATCAAACGGTCACACCGGTTTAGGAAAACGGGCGGCTCTTTGCGGGGCCGCCCGTTTGTTTTTGGGCAGGATTTGCCGATTAAAACACGATGCGCTCGTAAAGCTCCGCGAGGGGGATTTCGATTTCGACCTCGGGGAGTCGGAGGATGGCGTCGAGACCGGTGAGTGTTTCGCTAATCCATCCGGTCGATGTGCGGCGGTCGATGGCGATTTCGGGACGCGCTTGTTCGATGCGGACGTACGACTGGAGCGCGGAGATGTGTTTATACGCCATGCGCTTCTCTCGTTCATCTACAAGACGCGTTTCCTCAGAGATAATCTCAAATACCACTGTGGGCCGTTCTCGCCAGCCGTGACCCGTGTCGGTCGGGTCGCATGCGACCATGGCGTCCGGGTAATAGAAGTAGGTGTCGCTGTTGAGATCATTGATGCGGAATTTCATGTCCGAGCCGAATGCTTCGCAGCGCCGCCCACGGAGCCTTGTTCCCAGCGCGGTGACTAAAGATGTCGCAATGCGGTTGTGCGGTTCGCTCCCGCCCGCCATGGCGTAAACCACCCCGCCAAGGTAGTCGTGCTTGATTGTACTCCGAATCTCGCCGTCGAGGTAGTCTTCGACGGAGATTTGAGTAGAGGAAATCGGAATGGTGCTCATATCCGCGATTGTAGGAATCGAAACGGGATGCGTCAATCTGTCGGCGTGCGGGTTCTCATTTACGAGTGAGGCTGCGGTGTCTATCCAGACGTAATCCAACTCGATGGCGTATTCTTCTTTCTCCGCATTTCTCGACGCGCTGGAGCGCGCTGGCGAACTCACCCGCGTGCCTGTCCCCGTGGCCACGGAACTCG
Organism: Verrucomicrobiaceae bacterium; assembly: GCA_043719365.1. Classification (GTDB taxonomy): domain Bacteria; phylum Verrucomicrobiota; class Verrucomicrobiia; order Chthoniobacterales; family Chthoniobacteraceae; genus SXWH01. Next base: position 6,062 of record JAYSTZ010000745.1, read on the forward strand.
AAATC
>JAYSTZ010000746.1:0-6066 GCA_043719365.1 Verrucomicrobiaceae bacterium
CGAATTCGGACGCACCCCGAGCATCAACAAAGAAGGCGGACGCGACCATTGGCCAAACGTCGGCGGCGCAGTCGTCGCAGGCGGCGGATTCAAAACCGGCCAAGTCATCGGCGCAACAGACCGCCTCGGCGGCGAAGCCACCGAACGCCCCGTCCATTTCGGCGAAGTCTTCGCCACCCTCTACCACTGGCTCGGCATCGACCTAAACACCGTCACGCTGCCCGACCTCTCCGGCCGCCCGCAGTACCTCGTGGATGGCTGGCAGCCGATGCGGGAGCTGATCTAAACCCGAACGCTGCGATTGGAGCGTCGTGGCTCACGCAGCCCTCTGCGTGATACGCTCCACGCGAAGCGCAGATCGAAAGAGCGTACGACCCCAAACATCACCGACATCGACCCCATTGCCCCCCTGCATTGGAGTAAACAGGCTCATTACAGCACTTTATCACAGTCGCGAATGGCACCAAGCCAAGCCCTCGCTGGCGATGGTTTGTCCCGGAGGGACAGGCAGAAATTAGCCGGTGGTGGAGCGAGGCCCGACCCGTCGGGCCTCGCGGGAACCACCGGTTCATCCAAGAAATATATACCCGCCCCGGCAGGGGCATGAGAACTGTCGCGCTACGTTTCTGCCGCCCCTGCCGGGGCCGGATTTGCATGGGTGCGGCGACCCGGTGGTTCCCTCTCGTTCCTCGCTCCACCACCGGCTAATTTCTAGCAGTCCCTCCGGGACTCATCGCCCCGCGTTTCCTCCCAAAGCAGCCCTATCTTAGTAGCATTCGCGACACTGAAAGGGTTTCATCCAATCGCCCGACCCCGATGAAACCCCTTTGGGGTATATGCCGCGCGGCGGCATGACCCAAGGTAGCTCGTGCCTCGCAACCTTGGGCTGATTGATGCAACGCTTTCAGCGTTGACCTCGGGCGGCCCCGCTCTTCCACACTAAGAAAATAGGCCCTCTGCGGTCGGTTGAGGGCGTGGATCTGTTTCTTCCACGGTAAACTGATCCCGTTTTTCAACATGCTCTCTATCTCGAAGCGCACACTTTTTCTTCTCACCAGTCTCGCACCGTTTGCGACTGCGGCACCGACTTTGCAAATCGAGGCGACGGGTGCGCCGGAGCTGACGCTGCGGGGCAGGGATGCGAAGCAGCAGATCATCGTCACGGCGAAACTCGATGATGGGGCGCTGCGGGATTTTACGCACAAGGCGACTTATTCGTCGGAGCCTGCGGGAATCGTGACGATTGATGCGACGGGCATCGTTGCGCCGGTGGCGGATGGGAGCGCGGTGATCACGGCGGAGGCGGAGGGAGTGAAGGCGATGTTCCCGGTGAAGATCGAGGGCGCGGGGACGCGGCAGCCGATCAATTTCGCAAATCAAATCGTGCCCGTTTTTACAAAGGCGGGATGCAACTCCGGCGGCTGTCACGGCAAGGCGGGCGGGCAGAATGGATTCAAGCTTTCGCTGCTCGGATTTGAGCCGGGCGAGGACTACGAGCACATCGTGAAAGAGGCGCGCGGACGCCGTGTTTTCCCAGCAGCGCCGGATAATAGTCTGCTGCTGCTGAAGGGCCTGAATGTAACGCCCCACGGTGGCGGAAAGCGCATGGATGCAAAGTCGGATGACTACGCACTCGTGGCGCGATGGATCGCGCAGGGGATGCCGTTTGGCCAGGAGAGCGACCCGAAGGTGGAGCGCATCGAAGTCATCCCAAAGTCGCGCACGATGGCGCTCGGCGGCGACCAGCAAATCATCGTGCTCGCACGGTACACCGATGGCTCTGTGCAGGATGTGACCCGCAGCGCGCTTTACGAAGCGAACGAGAAAAGCATGGCCGAAGCGGACGAAACGGGGCGCGTGAAGTTGTTCGACCAGCCCGGCGATGTGGCGATCATGGTGCGCTATCAGGGCAAGGTCGGCACGTTCCGCGCGACGGTGCCGCTGGGTGCGCAAGTTGCGAGTCTTCCGCCGGTGCGAAATTTCATCGACGAACAAGTCTTCACAAAGCTCAAGGCGATGGGCGTGCCGCCATCCGATCCATGCGACGACGCGACGTTCATCCGGCGTGTGAGCATCGACATCGCAGGGCGTCTGCCTTCGCTGGATGAAACGAACCGCTTTCTCGCGGACAAAGACGCCGCCAAGCGCGACCGGCTCATCGACACGTTGCTCGCGAGCCCGGAATACGCCGACTATTTCGCGAATAAGTGGAGCTCGCTCCTGCGCAACAAACGCGTCGAGGCGCGCGATGCTTCGGGCACGTTTGCCTTTCACGGCTGGCTTCGCGACAGCCTGCGCGCAAACCGTCCCTACAATGAAATCGTGCGCGATGTCCTCGCCGCGACGGGCACTGTGGAAGAGAACCCTGCGTCCGGCTGGTATCGTCAGGTGAAGGAGCCGCAACAGCAGCTCGAAGATGCCGCGCAGCTTTTCCTTGGCGTGCGGATGCAGTGCGCGCAGTGCCATCATCACCCGTTCGAGAAATGGAGCCAGAACGATTACTACAGCTTCTCGGCGTTCTTCTCGCAGGTCGGGCGCAAGGGATCTGCGGTGAAGGAAACGGAGACCATCTTCCATCGTCGCGGCGTGGCGAGCGCGGTGAACAAGAAGACGAAACAACCGGTAAAGCCTGCCGCTTTGATCACCGGCCCGATGGAAATCGCGCCCGAGGATGACCCGCGTCTGGCGCTTGCCGACTGGATGAGCAATCGCGCAAATCCGTTCTTCGCACGGACGCTGGTGAATCGCTACTGGAAGCATTTCTTCAACCGCGGAATCGTCGAGCCCGAGGACGACATGCGCGAGACGAACCCGCCGTCGAACCCCGAACTGCTCGAAGCGCTTGCAGCGAAGTTCATCGAGAGTGGCTACGATCTAAAGGCGCTCGTCCGCGACATCACGCGCTCGCAGACCTACCAACTGAGCGCAGTCCCGAATAACTACAACAAATCGGATCGACAGAATTTTTCCCGCTACTACGCAAAGCGGCTGACCGCCGAGGTGCTCTACGATTCCCTCAACGAGCTCACACGCACGCCGAGTAACTTCAGCGGGATGCCTGCGGGGACGCGTGCGATTTCCCTGCCGGATAACAGCTTCAATGCCGGGTCGTATTTCCTCACCGTCTTCGGCAGGCCCGACAGTTCGAGTGCTTGTGAATGCGAGCGCACGCAGGAAGCCAGCCTCGCGCAGGCGCTTCATCTGCTGAACGCGAAAGACATCCAGGAGAAACTCGCGTCGAGCAATGGAGCTGCCGCGAAGCTCGCAGCCGATGCGCGTTCCGACGAAGACAAGCTCCGCGAGCTTTACCTCATCGCCTACGCCCGCCAGCCCGAAGCCGCCGAACTCGCGCTTGCCAAAACGCACATCGACAAGCCACGCACCGCGCCGGACGGAAAGCCGATGGAACCAGTCGCTGCGAAGCGGCAGGGCTACGAGGACATCCTGTGGGCGATCCTCAACACCAAAGAGTTTCTCTTTAACCACTAGACCGTCGAATGACCGCATTTCCTGCAAACCGCCGTCGTGGCACGAACGAGAGGTTCGTTAAGCGGATACGCTTATCCAAGGAGAAGGCCGCGGCAATGGCGGAAAGCGTCATGGAGCGGCGAATTTATTCGCCGACCTTCATCGCGCGCAGCGCCCAATGGGATGGTTGTGATTTTCGGATGGGCACAGTGATCGGATCAGACGCTTCGCGTTATGCAAGACGGCGAATAAATTCGCCGCTCCATGACGCTGATTCGTGCGGGGGAGGTTATCCACACGCGGCATTCGTGCCACGACGCAACGCGCCATTCTCATTCGCATGATTTTCCGTCGCACGACCGCAACTTTCCTTACGGCGGCATCTTGTGTTGCCGCTGAACTTCCCGTCATCCGGCTCGACACCATCGCTCCGCCCAGCGGTAAAGCGGGCACCGAGGTCACAGCGGCGATCACGGGCGCGGACCTCGATGAGCCGAAAGCGCTGCTCTTTTCGCATCCAGGAATCACCGGCGAGCCAAAGGACAAAGGATACATCGTCAAGATCGCGGTCGATGTCCCGCCCGGAATCTACGATGTTCGAGCATCGGGACTGCTCGGCATTTCGAACCCGCGCGCGTTTGTGGTGGGCGATCTCCTTCACGTTACCAAGCCCGCGGCGAACAACACTGCGGCAGCCGCCATCGAACTCGCCGTCGATTCCACGGTGACCGGAAACGTCACTGCGGGAGCAGCGGACTTTTTCAAGTTCACGGCGAAGAAAGGTCAGCGAATCATCGTGGATTGCGATGCACGGGAAATCGATTCGCGACTGAATCCGATCCTCGCGGCGATTGACTCCGCCGGCAGCGAAGTCGAAGCGAGTCGTCGCGGGGGAATCCTCGATTTGACGGTGCCCGCTGACGGTGCCTACGTCATCAAACTCCACGACCTGACATTCGCCGGCGGTCCCGAATATTTCTACCGGCTCACTGTCACGACCGGCCCGCATCTGGACTTCGTCTTCCCGCCCTGCGGAGCCGCTGGAACCAAAGGAAAATTCACGCTCTACGGCCGCAATCTTCCTAGCGGCGTAGCGGCAAATGTAGCGGGCCTCGACGGCAAGCCGCTCGAAAAGCTGGACGTAGAAATCGACATTCCCGCGACCGCCGATACGCGCATGGATGGGCTCTCGGGGCCAGCGGCAGCAGCAGTTCCGGGGTTTTCCTACCGGCTGAAGTCACCGCACGCATCGAGCCCGGTATTCATTGGTTTTAGCGATTCGCCGATCGTCGTGGAACAGGAGCCCAACAACGATGCGGAGCACGCTCAGAAGCTCACTCCTCCATGCGAAGTCGCAGGACAGTTCTTCCCTGCGGCGGATGTGGATACTTTCACGTTCGACGCGAAGAAAGGCGACGTATGGTGGATCGAAGTCATCTCCAACCGGCTCGACCTCCCGACGAATCCATTTCTCGTCATCAAGCGCGACACCGCCGATGTGCAGGAGGCCTATGGCGCGGATACCAATATTGGCGGCGCGCGGTTTAGCACGGCGAGCAACGACCCTTCCGTCCGCTTCGAAGCAAAGGAAGACGGCACCTACCGCATTTCCGTGCGCGACCTTTTCGGTGGCGCGCGCAAGGACCCACGCAACGTCTATCGTCTGGCCATCCGCAAGGAATCCCCCGACTTTCGCCTCGCGGCAATCACCGAGCCTCGGCTGGAAAAAGCCGACGACCGCACCGCCGCGCCGCGTTCTCCCTTGCTCCGGGCGGATGGAACGACCGCGATCAAGGTCGTCGCGTTCCGCCGCGATGGATTTGCGGGCGACATCGAACTGCGTGCGGAAGGTCTTCCGCCCGGCGTCGCGTGTGGGCCGGTGAAGCTTGTTGCCGGGGCGAACGAAGGCGTGCTTTTGCTGACGAGCGTGGAGAAGCCAGAGCGTTGGGCGGGACCGATTCGCATTATCGGCAAGGCGAAGATCGGTGACGCGGAAGTCAACCGGGAAGCTCGCGGTGGTGCCGTTCGCTGGGCCGTGGCGGATTCGAACAACGAAGTAATCCGTCCGCGCCTCACACGCGACATTCCGCTTGCCGTGGGCTCCGCGGAGCCAGCGCCAATTTCCGTGACGGTCGCAGAGGACAAACGATGGGAGGTTGTGGCGGGTGCGAAACTCGATATCCCGCTGAAGATTGCGCGGCATGGTGAATTCAAGGAAGCGCTGAAGCTGAAAGCTGCCGGAGCGCCGGGCATCGACCCGCTCAAGGAAATCGAAGTTGCGCCCGATGCTGCGACGGTCACCGCATCGCTCGACCTCGCGGTGGCCAAGATTCCCGTGGGCGAACACACCATCTATTTTTCGGCACAGACGAAAGGAAAGTTCCGTGGAAAAGACGTCATCACGACGATCTACTCCACGCCGGTAAGACTCGCCGTTCAACCGCCGCCTGCTCCGCCAGTCGCGGCACCAACGACTCCAGCGGCACCCCCACAAACACAGCCGCCGCCGAAATAGACGACCATGCTTTTTGCACGCACCACGCTCTCATTCCTCATCACCAGCACCACGCTGCTCGCGGCAAAGGCTCCGTTGCCGAT
>JAYSTZ010000747.1:0-6061 GCA_043719365.1 Verrucomicrobiaceae bacterium
GCCGCAGTATCCGCTCAGAAAACTGAACCGGCGCAATCGCAGGCGGCCGAAAACTCCCGACGCGTGGAAGGATCTGCATGGTCCGCAAGCGCTCTGCGAGGTACCGATAGGCCACGGCGCGGTCGCTCCATTTTTGGTGGTTCGCGCGGTGTGTGTTGCGGAAGATGAAGGTGACGATGAGCAGTTTTGCGATGGCGAGTCCGAAGAGAGTCCAGAATACGTAATTCAATCCCGAGGGCCCGTGCGCATCCGCCGGGGCGAATGTGTCTTTAATGAGGACCAGACTTAAAGCCGCCAAGCACACCGCAAGCACGGCGAGAAGATAGTTCAGCAAGAACGCGCCGCGATAGAGCCCGGAGTAGTGGTAGTTCAGCGTCACCGCCCGCTTGCGGTAGGTTGCGTAGGGCTCGAGCGGAGCTTCCGGTGGATTCGGGCGAAGCCCTTTCGGGACGAATGTTTCGATGACACAAGTCCACAGCATTTCGCGATAGGTCCGCTTTCGCTCAGAAGTTTCGCACTCTAGGAATGGCGGGCAATTCGTGGTGCAGAGGAACTCGTCCAGCAGCACTTCGGAGTGGGACGAGTGCGCATCCGACTTTCCGTCCGCTTGCGAGGGCTCAGGAAAATCAGGATCGGCGACGATCCCTGTCACCCATTCTCGCAGCACTTCACGCCAGTCCTGTTTCGGCAGTTCGCGACCATCGGCAGATGTCATACTGGCCTGCGATTCCCGAGCACTGCGTCCGACATCAATGAGAGTCACTTCCCCACTCTCCGCATGAACAAAGATAACCGGCAAATCGAACGCAAGGGCAGCCTTGATCGTTTCCAGACTTCCTCCGGCGCGGCTCTCGTGGTCCGGGTCCGCGACGACTACGATCATGTCCGAGTGCCGGAGCAGATACTCCGACTGCGCCCGATAGGCGCGGGCCCGCCTTTGCCGGGCGAGTAACGTGTCGGGCACGGGCTTCTCGTACATTCCGTCTAATGGAAGGATGAAATCGCACCGCAACGCGTGCTCGTCGAATTCGGCGCGATTTCCCTCCGGACGGCTCGCGCGATAGGCGGCCAGGTCAAATGGAAGGATTGCGCCGCGCTCCTTCGAGATGTGGGGAAGGCTCACTCCGTCGAAAACATCCCAAGCCATCGCGTCCGCACCCTCTGCAAGACCCGTCACCAAACGGAGCACGGGCTGCTTGTCTGAGTAATACTTCGCCACACGCGGGACCGGTCCTTCCACCGGAGTGCCCGGCGCAATCTCGGCGAGACGCTGTCCAATCACGCTGAGCAAGTCCTTTAAGGCATCGCGAACTTTCAAATGCTGCCGATCGATTTCCCGATTTCCAGCAAAGCCAATACGGAGAACGAGGTCGGGCCGCAGGGGTGATTTTTGTTCAAGGTCCATAGTTCATTTGGTCCATTCGATTGCGACTGGACGGCGCGATAATGCCGCAAATGTGTGAAACGTGAAGCATCATTCGGCCCGACTTTCCAAATCCGGTGTCGGAATAATGGAATCCTTGGTGCTCGCATTGACGGAAATATCTGAATAGTCAGTCCCTCATGCTGGAGACAGAATCCTCAGATCCGATCGGGCAGTTCCGCTACCTCGCCTTTATTTCCTATTCGCGGGAAGACAATCTTGGCGTCGGCCAGTGCTGGGCGGATTGGATCCAGCAGGTCATTCAGGGATTCCCGGTTCCGCAGCGATTCGTCGGACAGCGAGCGGGACTCGGCGAAATCCGCGCACACATGGGCGACGTTTTTTTGGATCGAACCGATCTTCCGCCAAGCCAGATGCTCACGGACGTGCTGCGCGAGAAACTTCGGCAGTCGCGATTTCTTATTTACGTCGGTTCGCCCCGTGCAGCGGCGAGCAAATACGTGGGATTGGAGATCGAGCAGTTTGCGAAATACCACGGCATCGACCGGATTCTTCTCGCGCCGGTCGATGGCGATGCGCCGGAGACGTGGCTACATCCGAAATTCATCGAGTGCCTCGCCGGTGCGAACCTTCCGACGTATGTCGATTTTCGAGTGAAGGACAAGCATCAGGATGGGCGAAATTTTCGCTCCCGCGGCTGGACGGATCCTTCGTCCTTTTCCGCCGCGCTGCACAAGGCAGACCAGTACAACGAACGCGAAATCCAAAGGCGTCTGACAAAGTACGAGCGCGACCATCGGGACGCGAAATTGCAACTGCTGGCAGCGCTGACGGGATTACTTCCCCGCGACCTCAGCGGCGAGGCTGCGGCTGAGGAAGTGAAGCGCCAGCGGGCGGCAAAACTGAAAGTAATCGCCGTGGCAACTGCGCTGGGAGTTCTCGCGATCGTTGCATTCCTTTTCTATCTCGAGGCAGAGCGGCAACGCCTTAAATCCGAGCGCTCGCTCCAAATGATCGGCGATGCCCACGAGCGGACTTCGCAACTCGTAGCCGACGTGCTGGTGGATCTTCGGGAAAAGCTGGCATCGTCTGGAGATACGAAAATCGCAGACCATGCGCAGCGCATTGTTTCCGATTATTTCGACGAGAATCAGCCTACAGGAACTGACGATGACAGCATCCACATGCGTTCGGTCGTCCTGAACAGCAGAGGCTATCTTGCGCGCCGCGCCGGCGATTTCGGTGCCGCGGAGACATACTATTCAGAAGCCCTGCGCTTGCGGCGCGACCTCGCAGCAGGAGCGCCCGGCAAGGCGATGTTTCAGCACAATGTCGCTGTGTCGCTGGACAACTTTGGCGACATGCACGCCGCAAAGGCCTTGGTGTCATCGAGCGCGGGACGCGATGTCCGCGACGATTACGCAAGGGCACTTGGCTTCTACCGCGAAAGCCTCGCGATTTCGCAAAAGCTCGCAGCCGCGCCCGATGCCACCAGTCATTGGCGGCACGATTTAGCTGTGAGCTACTTCAAAGTTGGCGACGCTCTCTATCAAGGCGGTGATGTGGAGAAGGCGGTGCCGGAACTTCAAAAAGGAATACTGGTTGCCGAGGCCGTGGCAGGTGCCGATCCGGACTATGCAAAATGGCAGGCGCATCTGGGACTGTATTGTCTCGAGATTGGCCGGATTCACGCGGTCTCCGGGCGGGACGATGAGGCCCAGCGTATCCTCGAACGCGGACGGATAATCTTCAACGGTTTGAAGCAAAAAGGAAAACTCTCACAGCAGTATGCAGCCTGGCTTTCCCAAACGGAAAAGACCTTGCTGGATGTCTCGCCGGAAGTGAAATAATGAAGGTTGCGTAATCCCTGCTGGATTGGTAGTCACGCCATGTGAATCAATCATCCCGCCAGTTCGCGATTGTCTTTACGTGCGTTTCTATTGCCGCGTCGTTGCGTGTGTCTGCACAAGCTCCCGCCGGGCGTGTCGAAGAAAAGGAGCGAATCGTCGAGGCTTCCCCCCCGCCCAATCGTCCTTGGATTCCTGCTGATGTGGGCCGGGAACTAAGCCTCCGGGAAAAGGTCGGCGCTCGGGACCTCAGCCGTGCGGTGGTTCGACTTTCCAATCAGCATGTCCTACGCGTCAACGAGAACAGTCAGATCGTCATTCTCCCGTCGCTTGTCGAGGGAAAGCCGCTCGGGATTGAGCTCCAAAAAGGCGAAATCTATCTCCACAGTCGCGGTCTTCCCGCAGAGATGGGCCTCAGAACTCCCGTGGTCACGGGCATCCCACGAGGCACACAGTTTCGGGTTCGCGTGGAAGCGGACGGAACGACGACGTTCACGATGTTTGAGGGCGAGGTGACGTTGCAAAACGGTCACGGTTCGTTGCGGATTGGGAACAACGAGCAAGCGGTAATCAAGCCCGGACGCGCGCCCGCCAAGACCGCCGTCATCGACGCACGCGGCACGATTCAGTGGTGTCTGTACTATCCCGGCGTGCTGCATTTGCCGGACTTGAACCTCTCCCCTGCGGACGCACGAATCCTTCTGAAATCTCTCGCAGCTTACGAAAGCGGCGACTTGCGCGGGGCGCTCGATCGATGGCCGCGTGGTTACGTTGGCAATTCGACGGGAGGCAGAATGTTCCGCGCGATGGTGCTGCTCGCTGTCGGTCAGGTGGACGACGCACGGACGGCGCTGGCACGCGTGCCAGAGTCTGCGCCGGGACGTCGAGCCGTGGAAGAAATGATCGACGCGGTGAATTTCCGCACACGCACCACGTCCGGCGAACCGTCGAGCGCAAGCGAATGGCTCGCTCGCTCATATTACGAACAGTCACAATCGCATCTCGTGTCCGCTCTCGAAGCCGCGCAAAAGGCTGCGGCCATCGCTCCCGATTTCGGATACGCCGCCGGGCGAATTGCAGAGCTAGAGTTTTCTTTCGGTCGCACTCGCCCCGCTTTGCGCGAGCTCGAACGTGGTCTAAAGCTGGCCCCGCGAAATGCTCAGGCGCACGCACTCCGAGGCTTCCTGCTCAGCGCGGAGAATCGCATTGGCGCAGCGAGCGATGCATTCGAAGAATCCATCCGGCTCGACAGCGCGCTCGGCAACGCATGGCTAGGACGCGGCCTCTGCAAGATTCGTCGCGGCGACACCGAAGCCGGCCGGCGCGATTTGCAGGTCGCCACGATTCTGGAGCCCAATCGCTCGCTTCTTCACAGCTACCTTGGAAAAGCATCCGGGCTCATCGGCAACGGTGACGCCGCTGCGCACGATCTCGATTTTGCAAAGAGGCTCGACCCCGGCGACCCCACACCGTGGCTCTACTCCGCGCTGCAAGATGAACACAAGAACCGCTTCAACGATGCAGTCGGCCAACTGGACCGCTCCATCGAACTGAACGACAACCGTCGTCTTTACCGATCCGAGTTTTTGCTCGATCAAGATCGCGCCGTGCGTAGCGCAAATCTCGCCCGCATCTACCAGCGCGCGGGGCTCAATGATGTCGCCGTCCGAGAAGCGACGCGCGCCGTGGAAAGCGACTATACAAGCGCATCGGCTCATCTTTTTTTAGCAAACAGCTTCGATGCACTCCGCGATCCGACACGCATCCAGCTCCGCTACGAGACGCCGTGGTTCAATGAACTCCTGCTTGCGAACATGCTCTCGCCAGTCGGCGGCGGCTCGCTGTCGCAATTCGTTTCGCAGCAGGAATACTCCAAACTCTTCGAAGCCGACGGCGCACACATCAGCTCGGATACCGAGTGGCGCGGCGACGGTATCGTCCGCGAAAATGCGTCAATCTTCGGCACGTTTGGAAACTTCAGCTTCGCGCTCGACGGCAGCTACTACACCGAGAACGGAACGCGCCCGAACAACAGCCTCTCGCTCGCCGAGATCTACGCCACCTTCAAGTTACAGGTTACGCCAGACGATACGCTTCTGCTTCTCACAAAATGGGCTGACCAAGAGCAGGGTGATTTATTCCAGACTTACGACCACATGCCCTTGGAGCCGTTCGTGGACTTCGAAGAGAAGCAGGAGCCGGGGCTCTTGCTCGCCGGATGGAATCACCGCTGGGCTCCGGGCTCGAACACGCTTTTCCTCGCGGGCCGGCTCTCCGCGGAGCAGCGCCTCGCTTCCCCAACGAGTGCTCAGAGACTGGTGCAGCGCGACTCGCTCGCGTTGAGTCCTGGACTCGTGACGGGCGGGTCTTTCACAGATCCCTCGCTCACTGGCTCGGTGAGAAAGGTCGGTGCAAAACCAGGCGATCCGGGCGCTCTCGTCTATTCGCCCGCGTTTCTCTCAGCCATCGCGCCTTTCATCGGGCGCGGAGCACCGCTCTCGCTCAGCACCGGCATTTTCGACTTTTACACGCTGCGCCAGTTTGAACTCTCCACCGCCGAGCTACAGCACATCTGGCAGACCAAATACAATACCGCTGTGATTGGCGGGCGCTGGGTCGAGGGCGACTTCGAGACGGATACCCTGCTCACCATTTCCCGCCCCACATTTCTCGGCGGATTCTCCACGCCCGCCGCTGCCCAGCATACGGGTTTGTCTGCAGCTGTCGGGGTGGTGGTGGGCATGCCGGCGCTGCGGCTCAAGGGCATCTATCTGGGCATTGCCACCATCTCCTTTGGCTTCATCGTCGAGGAAGTCTTTGCACGCTGGGA
>JAYSTZ010000748.1:0-6058 GCA_043719365.1 Verrucomicrobiaceae bacterium
TCCGCCGCCGTGATGGCGCGGCCCAACTCCGTGCGCGGGTCGAACGAAAACGCCTTCCCGCCCACGCCGAGCAGTACATCGCCAACCGCGAACACGCCATCCGCAGGCGAGCTTTTCTCCACTTTCGTCACCGCAATCTGCCGCGCATCGCTGGTCACCATCTTGTCGCAAAACATCCACCCGCGCAGCCCCGTCGGCCCGAGGTTCCAGTCGTGCTTTGCTTTCGCAGGAGTCGCATCGCCCTTGGTGAAGTCGGGCATCTTCAACTCACCAGCAGCGAATGCCGGAATGGGTGTGGAGACGAATGAGACGGCGAGGCCGAAAGTGGTGATGATGGTGCGGAATGTCATACGAAGGTTCTGATGAAAATGACTGTCCTGCGCTGCCGAGTCTTGGCGGGAAAGCACACGTCCGCATGAAACTCAGCATACCCCAGAACACTCCCGACAATGCGACGGCGGTGGCGGGGAAAGGCGGACTGTTTGCCGACGGAATTCTTGGACTACTTTGGTGCCATTGACTTCCCGTCCCACAGGCGGCGGAACTGCTGCCAGCTCGCCTGTTTGTTTGCGACTTTCACCGTGGCTTCCGCGAGGCGCTGGTGGGTGGTCGCACGAAATTCCGCCGGGCGGGTGGGGTTCGCTTTGGGATCGAAATCGAGATCGCGAGTGGTAAACAGGAGCGAGCGGCTGTTGACGGAGTGAATGCCGGGAGTCGGATGACAGGCGGCGCAATTCAAGGGCCGATATGGCTCCGGCTTGGCGTATGCTTTGAGTGTTTCCGCCGAATGAAAGAACGGCGAAAGCAAGAGGTCTCGGCCTTCCATGAGATGAAAGCCGCCTTTGCCGAGCAGCAGGCGGCGGCTGAGTTCCCATTCAAAAAACGTCTGCGCGTTCGCATTGGCGCGGATGTCCGCGATGGCTCGATAGACTCGCACTTCCACACTTTCGACGAGGGGCGAGACGATGAGGTTCCCCTGCGTGTCCACGAGGATGGCGCGACGCACGAGCGCCCACATCGAACCGGGCGGAAATTGCGGAGTTTTGGGATTCGGCCAGCGACCTCTTACGTCGGTATTTTTGACTGCATCCTCCGGCTTTTCGTCGAGTAAGGGATTCGGGAGCGCGGCCAGTTCATCGAGGTATTTTTCTCCCGCCGCACGTCCGCCGGGATGGCGAAAGTGAAGGTTGAATGCGGAGCGGTCGGAAAACATTTGGAAGTGGAGCGGGGCCGCGAGTGGGCGGTCGTGGCGAGGCTCCAGCGCGAGCCACGCGCCGTCGGCGGCGAGGAGATCTTTTGGCAGAAAGGCGCGGTCAGGTTGCGCTTCGTCGAAGTCCGTGAAAGCGCCGGGCAACCCGGCGGCGATGGCGTAGTTGTCCGGCAGCTTGTGGAGTTCATCCGTGGTCAGCGCGACGTGGCGAATCGCCCGCACCAATGCCTCGGCGAGCTTGCCCGTCTCGGGAGTGTCCGTGGAGCGTAGCACCCAATGAAACATGCCGAGCAAGTCGCGCTGCATCACGGCCCGCTGGAGCGGCGACTCCTGCCCGAGCGCGTCGCGATTTTCCACAAACTCGCTGAGCAGCGCGATGGCGGCGGTGTTCGCTTCGCCGGAGAGGAACTGCTCGGTCTCTCGCAAAAAAGTCGGGTCCATGAAATCATCAAACACCGCGCTGCCGCTCGTGCGGACGAAGAGGCCGGAGTAGAGGCGATTCCAAAGGTGGTTGGCGTCCGGCGAGTAAAAATCCACCGCCGCGTGGCTGGTCAGACAAGTGGCCGCGAGCAGGACGAAGCGGAGGCCAAGATGCGCTAGGTTTTTCAGGAAGGACCCCGGCCTCAAACATCCTGACCTGCGCCTGATAGAGAAAACCAAAAGAGGAAAGACGGCGAGTTCGGCCAGCGGCGAAGCCTTTGGACTGCGGCAGCCTGCTGGCGCTGGGACTTTTGGCGTCCCGAAGCAGAGCGACTTTCGCGCGTGCGAGGCGTTTGGCGTTGAGCGTCGCGGAGCGTCCGTCCTACTCACCGCCAGCAGGCTGGCTTGCAAAAGCGGCAGCAGGCTGCCGCAGTCCAAGGCCTTCGGCGGGCTCACTCGACTTTCCCGCAGGTCAGGATGTCTGACCCGGCGTTTTGCCTGAGACCGGCACAGGTGGTGTGAAGATGCGCCCTCTGTTGACTGTGTATTTTACAGGGGTGAAATCAGTTCATTTCACCAGCACTGCTCGCACAAACCCGAGCCACACGCGCCCATCGTCTTTGCGCCCGTTTGCTCCGCTTTCGCTGGGCAGGTTAAAGGTACCGATGAGCTGTTGTTGGCCGACGGTCATGTAGAGCGGAGTGGTGATTTTGCTCGTCTGAAAGAGCGGCTGCGGCGGGTAATTTTTAGCGATACCCGTCACTTCCAAGGAGCCCGCGTATCGGACGAATTCGAGGGCAAAGTTGACGTCCGCCGTTGCTCCGTCTTCAGCGAGGTTCGGTTCTGCTTGGGAGGAGAAGCCTGTGTTTTTTATCTCAAAACCGGTCGCTACTGCCGGTATCATCGCCCGGTCGTTGCCTGCGCCTTTGGGCTGCGCTTTTTGAGGCTCGGCGTCTTTTGCGTCTTTCGGCTTAGCTGGCGGTGCGGTGTGATTTCCCCCAGTGCTCCACACGGTCGCATACGCCACTTCTTGAATTTCTTGGGTTGTGGTCTGTTGCCCCCAGTGCGCTACGTTGATGCTGATGTGTTCGAGCCGCGCTTTCTTCTCTCCTACGAGCGCACGCAAGCCATCGTAGCAGGCTTGGGGCTCCGGCTTGGCGAGGCAAAGTTCGCGCGCCGCACCTCGGTCGAGCGAGAAGAACGTGTATTCGAGTCGCCCTTGGATGGCGTCCTTTGCGATGGCTTCGGGCTTTGGCTTCGGCAGGCTGGCGCGGCGGACAGTGAGGAACGCGACGCGCACTTCCGGTAGGCTAGCGCCGTCGTCGCTCGCTCCAGAGAGCGTGCCGATGAGGCGCGGGCGGTTCATTGGTACGGTGACGGTCGTGGTCAAACTGCGGGCCCCGAAGCGAGGCTGGCTGGTCGCGGAGTTTGCTTTATTTGGCTCGGCTAGTCCGTCCACAAACTTCAGAAGCGTCACGGACCTTGGCGCGATGTTGACATGCACAGTTTGCAAATCTCCGCTCTCCTCCAGCTCAAGCTCCAAGGACTCTCCGGCATTTTTGACTTCATAGGTCGTGGGCAATGCGACGACGTCTTCCGAATATGGAGTGTCGAATTCCGTGGCGTAGCGGACTTCGTCGATAGACTCCACTTTCGATCTCTGCCCCGAGCGCGTCGTGATCGCGGTGAAAGTGGTGAGCTTTGCGCGGCCAGCGGCCATCCACTCGGCGACTTTGCGATAGCGCACATCGTCGTCGCCTTTCTCATCGAGCAGGGCGAGGAAGTCTTCGCGCCCGAGGTCGAATGTCTCGAAGAGGACTTGGTAGTTTGCCGGACGCTCGTCTGCGGGTGCTTCGGGCTTTGGTGCTTCGCCCCCGCCTTTTACGAACGGATCGCCGGCTTTCGGCACAGGGCGCGCGGGCTTGCCCGCCTTTAATTCCGCAGGAGTCTCCGTGATCAGATCTTCGTCTTGTGCGAAGGCGGTGGTGATGCCGGCGAGTAGGATGAGAATTAGTGTTTTCATAACACCGCCACTCTGCCACATCGCCGAAAGCCTTGCGTCAACGGCAGGCCTCTGGCGTGTAAATTCTGCGTAAATCGTGAGCCGCTGGAAAGCGCGCTACTTTTTCTTCGCGCCGATGCCGAGTTCTTCGGCGGTCCAGCCTTTTGTGCGGTCCTTGAAGTCGGCGCGGATTTTCTTCACGGAATCGACGGTCACTGCGGAGGCGGTGTGCTCCCACTCGCGGCGGATGTAGGTGACAACTCCTGCGATTTGCTCGTCGCTCAGCGCGGGACCGAGCGGCGGCATTTCGAGCGACCAAGCTTGGCCGTTCACCTTGATGGGGCCGGTGAGCCCGTGCATCACGATCTTCGGCAGAATCTCTGCATTTCCCAATACCCAATCGCTATCGACGAGCGACGGCGCGAGGCCGTCCATGCCCTGTCCGTTTGGCTGGTGGCAGGCTGTGCAGAGCGTGCTGTAAACGGTCTTGCCGGTGTCGAAGAGCGCCTGCTCGTTGGGCGTGAGCGGGGTGATGACCGGCGGCGGAGGGACGCCGGGTTTTCCGGGCCATGCGACACGGGCATCGAGTGCGGCGAGAAGCGGCTTGGCTTTTGCGTCGGCGGTGGCGGCGAGTTTGGCGAGTTCGGGGGCTTCGGTGTCGAGGTAGAGGAGTTTGCTTTTCGGTGCGTTCTTTGGTGCGTTCTTCCCGCTGGCACCTTCGAGGAGTGCAAGCTGTTGCTCGGCGTTCTGCGCGGCGATCAAAGTGATGAGCTGTTTGACGCGGGTGGCTTTGCGCTCGTTCATCACGGCTGCGGAGAGGGCGGCGAGGACCGGCGCGGGCGTTGGTTTCCCGAGAAGTGCGGTGATGGTTTCGAGTTCGCGTCCGCGGAGTCCGCTGAGAATGGCGTCGCGGACGAGTTCGTTGCCGCCGGATTTTTGTGCGAGTGCGACGGCGGTAGCGTGCGATTCGGGGAATGCGCTGGCGGTGAAGCCGAGGGAGATTTGCACATCCACGCTTGGGTCGGTTGCAAGCGTGGCGAGTTCCGGCGCAAGCGAGCGGTCGGCAAGGCGCACGGCGGCGGCGCGCACTTTCGCGTCCTTGTCTGAGAGTGCGACTTTGACGACATCGGGCGATGGAGCGCCCAGACCCTCAAGCGTCCAAAGCGCGTGAATCTTGGCGAGCGAGCCGCCGCTTTTCGCGAGTTCGGTGAGCGCAGGCAAAACGGAGAGGTCTTTCTTTTCCACGAGCAGCCGCTGCGCAGTGTCGCGCACCCAGCCGTTTGCGTGGCCGAGCATGGGGACGATTTTTGCGGGCTCGGCGGGGAGCTTTACGGTCTGTGCTTTTGCGCCGGTGGGGACGACGCGCCAGATGCGGCCCATGTTGATAGGCTGCTCGAGTTGGCGGTCCTTGATGTTCGCGATGAGGTAGTGCGTGAGAAAGCCTTTGTGCTGGATGATGCCGCGATACATGTCGGCGAGCCACAGCGCGCCATCGGGCCCGGTGTAAGCATTGACAGGGCGGAAACGCTCGTCGGTGCTGGCGAGGAACTCTTCGCCTTTCGCCGCCTGGGCTCCGGTGATGACGGCATCTTTTTCCGAAAGGATGATTCGCTTTACGAGGTTGCCGGCCGGCTCCGGGATGAACGCGTTGCCTTGATAAGCCTTGCCGAACAGGTCGCTGCGGAAGATCGCCGCGCCGCAAGTCGCGGTGCAGGTGGTGAGCTTGCCCTCCGCGTCGAGCGTCTTGCCGTCGTAGCCGCGGTTCACGCCCGGCGTCGGCCCGGCGGGCCACGTCGTCTGATCGCGCATCACCTGGAAGTTGATGGCGGTTCTTTCCACCAGCCGCGGATTGCGTGTGTAGAATTCCGGCGGCACGACATCGCAGCGCAGGAAGTCGCTGTTGTAGTTGAAATACTGCCGGCCCCAATCGTCCTGCGTGCGGCCCCACTGGCCGAAGCCCTGCGTCGGAATCGCGACGAATGCGCCGCCTTGAAAACGATAGCGCGCGCTGTGATTGCTCGACCAAATCCAGTTGTCCATCATCCATGTCGCTCTGTTCGCCATGTGCTCCGGCTGCCCGCCTTTCGTGCCGTAATTTTTCGCGACCTCCTCCTGCTTGTCCGCCACGCCGTCGCCGTCTGTGTCGCGGAAAAAAGTAAGATTCGGCGGCTGCGCGACGAGCATGCCATCGCCCAGCGCCATCACCGTGCGCGGCATCACAAGCTGGTCCGCAAAGACCGTTGCCTTATCCATCGCGCCGTCACCATTCGTGTCTTCGAGCCGGCTGATGCGCCCGAGCGGCTGATCCTCGCCCGTCCCATCCACATCGTGCATGTAGCCGCGCATCTCGCAGACGTAGAGCCGGCCCTGATCGTCCCAGCTCAGCGCGATCGGCGCTTCGATCATCGGCTCCGACGCGACGAGTT
>JAYSTZ010000749.1:0-2633 GCA_043719365.1 Verrucomicrobiaceae bacterium
CGCGTTGTCGGCGAGCTGGCGAAGTGGTGCTTCGATTGCGCGACGGACGATCTCAGCGCCGACTTTTTCGTCGCCGGTGAGGTTGAGTCCGTCGAGTGCCTTCTGCGCGCGGATGAGTGCGACGCCGCCCCCTGGGACGATGCCTTCCTCGACGGCTGCACGGGTTGCGTGCAGGGCGTCTTCAACGCGGGCTTTCTTTTCCTTCATCTCGGTCTCGGTGGCTGCACCGACGTTGATGACGGCGACGCCGCCTGCGAGCTTGGCGAGGCGCTCCTGGAGCTTCTCGCGGTCGTAATCGCTGGTGGTTTCTTCGATCTGGCGGCGGATTTGGTTCACGCGGCCTGCGATGTCGGAAGTCTTTGAGGAAAAAATTGTTAAATAATTCACAAAAGCATTGACGATATTCCAAGGGGGAATAATGTGTCGGGGATGTGGGACATATCACCGACCACCCAGTGGGACAAAGACCGCAAGTTCTATGAAAAGAAGCATTCTCGCGAACTCGCAGCCGTATTAAACAATCTCTCACGCTACTTGGCGCTGCTAAATTGTTCAAAGAATGCAAGATGCGCAATCGCCGGATACTTACATTCCGAGCCGCACGGAGTCGTTGCGATTGACCAGAAAGGTGGAGGCTCGGGGCTGCAAGAAACCCGCCTGTATGTGTATCCTGATGAGGCATCGAAACTGCTGTATCTTATTACAATCGGGAATAAAGACACTCAGCAAGCGGACATTAAACTCAGCAGCCGCTTCATCGCCGATTACTTTCCAGATTTATTCTCCCAAAAACCAAACCCACCAGAGCTAAAAAAATGAACACCGACAACAACAACAAAACTTCAACAGAGCCAACCGAACGGCGATACTCTTCCGTTGCAGACTTACTAAAAGGAGAGGGAGCCTCCAGAGAAATACAGGAAAGTGTTTCTGATCTATCGAAGGCGACCCAGCTCACTCGTCAGCTCGCATGTATGAGAACCAAGGCCGGGCTCACCCAAGCTCAGATGGCCGAGAGGCTCGACTGCACTCAAAGCTGCATTTCCAAAGTCGAGTCTGGTCAAGACGACGAGCTTACAATCCGCGTGCTTCGAGAATATGCCCAAGCAACAGATTTGCGAATCGGGCTAAATATGGGAAAACCCCTCACTCATGTCGAGGCGGTCAAAGCGCACGCGCTTGCGCTGCGCGAGCGACTCAATGCGTTGGCTGCAATCGCCCGCACGAATGGAGAAATGCAGACGAACATTCAGGCGTTTTTTGGCGAGGCATTTTTCAATTTACTTGATGTCTTTGAAAGCTGTCAGCGTCAAATGCCGGGTGCGGGCGACTTTGAAATAAAGCTCGAAATCCATGCTGAACCGAAGCGCCGATTTCGCGAAAATCTCGCGATGGCTTCGGTGAAAGATTGATGGGAATTATTTTCATTGAAATACTTGAGATATGAATCCTGGGCAGACTTCGACTTCGGCGAAAAAATGGCGTTTGATTTGGAGATGCCTTCTAACCTTCGTATTTACGGCAGGAGCCTACCAAGGATGGGAGTCGTTTAGTCATTGGCAGATATTGAAAGAGGTTGAGGCGGCCAAAAGCGGATGTTTTTTTTGGAGGCCTATTGATGAAGTTAAAGCGGACTGGAAACAGAGTGGTCCCATAGCACCCGTACACGGCGATAACGCCCCTATAAACAGAGAGTTTGCGGGGCGGAGCTGAAAGAAGTGCGTTAAGAGTTTTTGAGAGCGAATCTGGTGATGTGGACGGTCTATGGCGCGCGTGGCTATCCCACGGCGCGGGGGCGCAAGCCCGGTAACCACAGGGTTTCAGGCTGGGCGAGGCAGCGCAGGCGGGCACCGGCTGTCCCATAGCGTTCGAGCACGCTGCGCAGGTCGCGTTTGCTCCAGAGCAGCGAGCGCACGACCGCCCAGAGCCGGATAAAGCTGCCGCTCCACTGGCTGCAATAGCTCAGGTAGCGCAGCAGGATGTAGGTGAGCAGCGCCGTCCAGAGCTGCCATTTTACTGCGTTCTCCGAGTTGCCGAGGAAGTCGGCAAGCTGGAGCGTTTGTTTGATTTGTTTAAAGAACACTTCGATCTGCCAGCGCGAGCGGTAGAGGTCGGCGACGCTGCTGGGTGCCCAGTCCATGTTGTTGGTGAGGAACTCCATGGCGCACTCCTCGCCGTCGATTTCGACAAGGGCGAGCACGCGCCGCATTCGCTTTGGATATGCGGCTTTGGAGCCAGCGTGGATGAGCACGATCTCGTCGTCGCGGAGGATGTTGCCTTTCGGCTTGGCGAGGCGTTTTTTGACGACGCGAGACTTCATGTTCGTCTTCGTGCGCGTCACCCAATTCACGCCGCGCTGCGTGAGTTCGTAAAGATGCGCGAAGTCCACGTAAGCGCGATCAAAGAGCACAATCTCCCCCGCTTTCATGTCCGCGCAGACTTGTGGAGCCCGCGTGGTGTCGCTGCCCTTGGCCGATTCGATGAGCACAAAACGCGGGAGCATCGTGGCCAGGTCCATTCGTAGATGACACTTCGCTGCCGCTTTGCGCCGCCGGTGTTTGGCCCAGTCCATGCAATTGGCCACCAGCGCGATGGTCGTGCTGTCCACGACGTTGATGGTCGCTTTAAACCGC
>JAYSTZ010000750.1:0-2630 GCA_043719365.1 Verrucomicrobiaceae bacterium
GGGCTGCTATCGTAACCCGGCTGCTGTTTCATCGCCTTCGTTTCACCTTTAATGCCTTGTTCGAGAAAGAGAACCGTTCGCACGGGATTGCTGATCTGCGACATGCGTGCAGATTTTTCCCCCGTCTCGCTTTTACGCTGAAGTTTCGTATTGATCGCGATGGCGAAGAGCGGCGCGGTCAGTTTTTTGTCCGTCTCAGGGTATTTCGCACCCGGCAGGAAAAGGATGTTTTCTTTGGAGTAGTATGACTGTGGAGTCGTCGCATATTGCGCGACGCTTTTTTGCGAAAGGATAACCGGGAGGGCATTGTACCACGCCTTTGCGTTCTCAGGCTTGGCAGCGGATGCCCAGGTGTCGGTCCCCTTGGCATCTTCCGCCGGAAGTTCTCCGTCATTTTGGGCACTGTAGGAACCGGCGGCGGAACCGAGTTGCTTCATGTTGTTCATGGCGACGGCTTGATGCTTCCGATTCCCAATCGTAGTGATGACCGGGAACGCAATCGCCGCGAGCACGAGAATGATGGCGATCACGACAAGGATTTCCATGAGCGTGAAACCCTTGGACTGGCGGGTGGCGGGGATGTGCGGGTTCATTTTGAAAAAGGAGGAACGAGAGGTTAGTCGGTCGCGAGGATGCGGTTTGGCGCGATGGAACTGAGCATGACCCGATTGTTCCCATTGAGTTGCTGGATGGCTGCTACGAACTCGCCGGGCTTCTTCGTGTCTTTCAGATGAACACTGTATCGCAACTCGGTCATCATTCCAGCTTGGATTGATTCCACGGAAAGGAGGTCGTAGTCGTGCAGGAATTTCACGAAAGCCTCGCGAAAAACGATGTCGTAGTCGATGTCGTTCGTGACCCGCACGCGGAGGCGGTGAGAGGCGCGAACGGGCGCAAAAATATCCGCGCGCGAAAACATATAGACGATCGCGCAGAGCACGATCGTAGTCGCGGTGGCGAGCCCGTAAGCGCGCGCGCCCACGCCGAGGCCAGCAGCCATCGCCATAAAGAGAAATCCGATGTCTCGGGATTGCGAGACATTGGCCCGAAACCGGATGATGGAGAAGGCGGCGAAAATACCGAATGCCGTCGCCTGTGCCTTATCCTTGTCCCCATGGACGACCATCACGATCACGGAGACGACTGTGCCGAGGATGAGCAGCATGTGAACGAAATCCTGGGAGAACTCGCTGCCCCGATAGGTCGCTTTATAGACAGAAGCGATGATGAGATTTAGCAAGAAGCTCAAGCCCAGGGCAAAAATGATCTCTTGGAGCGGGGGATTTGCCAGCTCGAATCCGAGGGCTTGGTGCAGGATGGAGATCAGTTCATTCATTCGGTAAGTTCGCTAAAGGGAGAGTATTTTTGGGTTGATTCAGGATGCCATCGCGGCGGGAGCCCCATGGGGCTTGGGTGCCAGGTTGATGCCAGTCTTGGCCAGCGAATCCGGCGTGAGGCCGTAGTGGTGTTTGATCACCCGCCCGCCGATCATTCGATGGATAACTTCGTCGCCATCTTCGAGCGCGTTGTTATATTTGCTGTGGCTTTGCAGGATGCAGTGGTGCCGCCCGATCATCTGCGTGAGCCAGTAGGGGACGGTCCCGGTGACTTTTACCTCCATGACGGAGTAGCCATCCGGCAGCAAGAACTTGCTGAAATCCCGATCGTCGGGAATCACGCGCAGGTTGTCGAAACGATACGCGACTCCCGTGTCGAAAGTGACGCGTAAATCCGACTCAGGATCGCGATCGGCGAAAGCGTGGCGGTCGTAGCGCATCGCGCAGCAGGGCTGGAAATGCCGGTCTTTCACCAGCATGTGAATTTCCTCGATCAACCTGCGGTCGAGAATTTTCTCACGTGGAGCGATGTCGCGCCCGGCGGAGATTTCAAAAGCTTCATCCAGCGTGCAAAGCAACCGCCGTTTCACGCCACGACCGTCGCACTTGTGTTTGATCTCCACAAAGACCGTCGGCGGCAGTTTCCCGTCCATGCTTCCATACACGCGGATCCGCATCTTTCGCCGGTTCTGCACGCTCTCGACTTTCTCCCAATAGCACGCGCGCTCGGGGCTGTCGTAGTAGAGACTCACGATCGGGTAAAACGCGCCATCCACCGCGTTTTCATCCGGCCGCATCCGCGGCAGGGTGTCTTTCTCCAGAGCCTCACGCTGCTCGCGCGTGATGACGAACTTCATTTCAAAACGATCGAGTCGAAAGCTCAAGGGAGTCGGTAGATGGGGTGGGTGGGAAAAAACGGAGGCTGTAAATGACGGGGAGCGGAATAAATTGCAACGGCGAATTATTGCAAAAACGTCACAAACAGATGACTGCCGCTTATTCTCCGCCAAAAAACTTTTTGAACGAACGGAAAATGTTTTGTGGCACGGAACGCTTCGGCTTTTCCTCTGTCAGCACCTCGCCGCGATGGATCGAGCACGAGTCATTCGGGACGCACGACGGCGGCAGGTCGATGGAATACGCCGCGTCCGCCCGCTCGCACGCGGCGGTCGCGAGTTCGTTGGAAATGGCGCATACGCTGATACGCCGCACATTTGCGGGCTGGGGAAACGCCGTCGCCGGATAGCGAGCCGCCGGAGCCGCTTTCATCACATCCACCCAAATCGGCAGCGC
>JAYSTZ010000076.1:0-4659 GCA_043719365.1 Verrucomicrobiaceae bacterium
AACCGTTGGGCTGAGTGATTCAACGGTTGATGCGAGGAACGAGCATCTACCTTGGGTCCGCCCGGCCACACATGATATACCCCGAAGGGGTTTCATCGAATCGCGCGCCACGGATGAAACCCCTTCGGGGTATATGCCGCTTCGCGGAATCACCCAAGGTAGCTCGTTCCTCGCAACCGTTGGGCTGAGTGATTCAACGCCTCCGGCGTAATGCGGCGCACCCAAATTGACCCGCATCGTTTACACCGCTCGTCGTTCATTTCGCCCCTTCAGGGCTGCATCCTGTTTGTGGTGCCAACCCAGGCCTGCGCTCGTTCCTCGCTGAGCCTGGGCTTTTACATTTCCGGACCTTCGGCCCTCATTTCAGGCGCTCGACCTCCGGCGCGGACAACGGTGGGGATGGTCGCATCGGACAACGGCGGGGACGGTCGCGGACAACGGCGGGGACGGTCGCGGACAACGGCGGGGACGGTCGCATAGTTCTCGCGTAGCCGCATTACGCCGAAGGCGTTGAACCCGAACGCCGCGATTGCCTGTCGTGGCTCACGCAGCCCCTGCGTGAATCTCTAATCGCGAAGCGCACACTTCCTGGTCGCACGCTCTTTTGATCAGCGCTTCGCGTGAGGCGTATCACGCAGGGGGCTGCGTGAGCCACGACAGCGGCTTGCGCCGCCGTAATTTGCTCCTGAATCGCGGCATTCGGGTTGAATCACTCAGCCCAACGGTTGATGTCCCGATGAATCGGGAAGCATCTACCTTGGGTCCGCCCGGCCACACATGATATACCCCGAAGGCGTTTCATCGAATCGGGCGTCGCGGAATGCCCGTCGCAGGGCCGAACTAATCGCGGACGTCGCACGTGTGCGCCGGTCGCTGGGAATCCGCTCTACCGACGATAGCGGAAGAAGGATCCGCCGGGCTGGGCGGCGGTGTCGGGATACCAATCGATGGTGTCGCCGCCGACGCTGACATTGTCGCCGTAAAAAATGACGTCGATCGCGGTGGGATTGCCGAGGGCGCTCCACGGGACCGCAAGTTCCGCGATGGCGGAGGTCCAGCTAAAGCCCGCGCTCGTGACGAAGGACCAGCTCCAGTTCGTCCCCGTCCCCGAGTAGCGGTAAAGCTGCGAGCCTTGGAGCATATACTCGGCGCCGATGGAGAAATTGCCCGCACCGCCGCGAAAGCCGGTGTTGCGGTTGAGGTCGGTGTCGAAGAACGTGTTTTGCGCGACGGTGAGTGCCGCGGGCGGGTCGGTGAGGTAGCCGAGGTAGAGATACGTGGCATTATGTGCCGCGCGGCATTGCAGCCAGTCGAGCGGGTTGTTCGCGCCGGTGATCTCGCTGGCATCGGCAGGGAATAGCGTGATCGCGGGCCAGTCGGCAAAGTCGCCATCCAGAGTGATGCTGGCGACGGGGTTCGTGTATTCGACGACGCCGAGCGTGATGCCGAGCGCGACGGTGTTGGTATCTTCGTGCGCTGGAACCGCACTATCCTCGGCGCGCACGCGGAAGTAGTGCGTGCCGTTGGCGAGACCGGTGATGACGCATTGGTTTGCGGACGCGGTGGTCGGGTCGGTGCTCCAACCATCCCCGATGCCAAACACGACAGCGCTGTATTTTACGGCGGTGGAGAAGTCAGGCGTCGCGCTACGATAGATATTGTATTTTACCGGCGGGGTCTGGTCGCGCGCGACATCCCAGCGAACGATGACGCTTCCGCCGGAGGAGCCGGGAGCGAGGCTTTGCACGCCGATTCGGTCGGGGACATCCGTCGGAGAGTACGGCGGCGAGCCTGTGGAATCCCACACGGGCGGCGCGATGTCGGCGGCTGCGGGATGGTCGCGATCATAGGTGCCGATGGTGTCAATCTGGCCGTTGGGGGCGAGGTAGTGGGTCCATCCGTTTTTCACGACGCTTTCGTTCACAGACTGTGCGTAGAGCGCGGTGTTGCGGCCCATTTCGTAATCGAGGGAGAAGACGGTAAAGCCATCGGGACGGTTGGCTTCCGCGGTGATTTTCTGTGCGAAGTTGTTCAGATTATCGCCGAAGAATGCAGTGGCGCCGGTGTTTGCTCCGTTGCTGTCGAGGAAGTAGCTCTCGATGAGAAGCGCATGGATAAAAGGCCGGATGGCGTAGTCGTAGGGGCGGATGTTGTAGGTCGGATTGACGAGGCCGGGATTGAAGAAGAAGAGTCCGCGGTTCGCAAAGACGGTGACGTCGGGGTATCGCTCGTGGATAAAGCGGACGGTGTCGTGCATAGCCGGGGCGGTCCATGGATAGTAGCCCGCAGCGTTGGAGTACGGTCCGGCAGTGTCGAGGGTATCGAGGAAAAAGCCGTCGAAGCCGAAGTTGTGGGTGCGGTCGGAATCGAAGTCGCTGGATCTGCGTCCGGCAATCTGCGCGAGACCGGCGAGAGAGCGTGCGCCGCCGACGCGCTGGGTGTCGAGAAGAGCGCGCCACTCGGCGTTGGGGTGGACAAAGCGGGAGCCGAAGGTGCCGTTCACATCGGCCAGTCCATCGGAGATGTATGCGGTGCCGTTCCACTGCTGATCCACATAGAAGGAAGCAACGCCGCCATTCCCTGCAACGATGCTGGATCCAACAGCGTGCACGGGCCCGCTGCCATCGCCGGTGACGACGGGGACGATGCCGGGATCTTCGCCGAGGGAGATGTAGCCGAGGACTTGACGGACGCCGCGACGCTGCAATTCCGCGACGACCGCCGGGGTGCAGTTCGTGACGAGAGGCTCCAGCACGACGATGTCGTTTTGTGCAAGCGCCGTGAGGTTCGCGGGGCTAAAATCGTTTCCGTAGTATTGCACATAGCGTGAGCCGGAGCCGATGCCGGGAAGCCGTGTGGCGGGCGCGACGACGGGAACCGCGGAATCCAATCGCACGGAGGCGCGGAAGAGCAAAGACGCACTTTCCCGCGGTGCAACGAGGACGTTGTCCCCGCCGCCCGACGTGACAGTTCCCGTGGCGCGACGCCAGCGGAGCACCGGACCGGGGACGGCCGAATACCATTCGTAAGTCCGGGTGAATCCCGGAGGCGCGGCGCGCTCAACAACGGAGGCGCGCACATTTCCACCGACTCGTGTGACGGTGGCGGTGAAGCGCTCGGCGGGATTATTTGGGTCGGTGCCGGCGATTGCTTCGTCCTGATCGCTCGTGCCGTCTCCGTCGGAATCAACGGCGAATCCGGGCGTGGCGATGAGCGCGGCGAGCAGGGCAAAGCGGAGTGTTTTCATGTGGAGTGAGGCGGACAATGCCATGGTGCGGGCATTCTGCAAAGTGCGCTTCGTGAGACCTCCCCCGGGAAGTCACATCCGCATGGCCGCGAGCGCGAGTCCGCCGATGGGGACGGCGTCTTCGCCGAGCTTTGCGAGGACGACGGGCGGGACTTCAAATGCGGACATGACCCAGCGGGGAAGTGCGTCGGCGATGCGCTTGCGCAGGGGCTCCCCGATGAGGCTGAGCCCGCCGCCGACGATGATCACCGAAGGGTGCGCGAGCTGCACGACATGGCTGAGGGCAAAGGCGAGATCGTTCATCGCGGCGGTGAGGACGAGATCGGCCACGGGGCAGCTTGCAGCAAGAGCGGGCGCGATCAAACGGGCCTCGCCACCGCGCGGACGATTGCCGATGAGGTGTGCGAGCGTGGATTGCGGCTGCTTTTGAATGGCTTCCCGGACGGCGCGATCGATGGCCCAGCCGGAGCAGCGATCTTCGACAATAAGGCCTTCCATATTGAGCCTGAGATGGCCGATTTCCATCTCGCCCGGTATCGCGCCGTGGTAGATATTGCCGTCCACGACAAGGCCGCCGCCGACGCCGCTGCCGCTGTTCACCCAGAAGGCGGGGTTCCTGCCTTTTCCCGCGCCATGGATGGCTTCGCCGAGCGCGGCGACGTTCGCATCGTTCTCCACAAAAACAGGCAGGCTGGTTTGGGAACGCATCCATTCACCGAGCGGGAAGTCGTCCCATCCCGTGACGTGATGCGAGCATTTGATACGACCGGTTTTCCAGTCAACCGGGCCTCCATATCCGACGCCAATCGCGGCGGGGCTCCAGCGCTCGATGAGCTGCGGCAAAGCGCCCGCAATTTGTGTGCGGATGCCTTCGCCGCCGTCATCGAGACTCACGTCAAAGCGGCAGCGTTCTAGGATTTCGCCACTCGAATTTCCGGCAAAGACTTGAAGTTTGGATCCGCCGATTTCGATGGAAAGAAGGTTCATGCGAGTGGAGTGCCGCAGAGCATGGGCAGACGCAATCCCGAACCTACTTTAGCGCGAAACGAATGGGGACTTCGAGCCGTGCCGGGACGGCGGTGTCGTCGAGCCGGGCGGGGCTGAACCGCCAGTCGCGGACGGCTCGTTCCGCGCATTGATCGAGCTCCGGCCGGCCACAGCTTTTTCGTAAGGTGACCGCAGTCGGACGGCCATTCGCGTCGATGGAGACGGAGAGAACGATGAGCGCGCTGATGCCGCCGCCGACGGACGAAGCAGGGAATCTCGGGCGCGGTGTGCTGAGATATTTTGCCGGGGTGTAAACGTGGTTCACCACAACACCGCCCGAACCACCGCTGCGCCGCGCCCCGGCTTTCCCGCTTGCTTTCGAGGTGGAAGCGCGGACGGGTGTCGATGCAATGGCGGGCAATGCG
>JAYSTZ010000751.1:0-6011 GCA_043719365.1 Verrucomicrobiaceae bacterium
GCGAGTGATGTCGCGGGTCGCTTCGCGCAGCGTAAACGAGACGACGCGCCCGCCCTTCAGATCGACGAGGCGCCCGTAAACATTGCGCAGGACGCCCTCCTTGCGGCGGTTGCTGAGCGTCAGTTTGATAAAGGAGCCATCGGCGAGGCTGGAGCGCAATTTCTCAAGGAAGCGTGCGCGTGAATCTGGATTCGGTTTCTGCATGTCGTGTGTTTGTGACGCCATAGCGCACTCCGCGCCAGCGTGAACACGCGGACCCTCGCAAATTGAACCAAACCGCTGCTATTTCTTCCGCAGTCCATGGCGCGAACCCTCGTCGGCCACTGAGCTGAAATCCAGATTGCGCTGAGAGTCGGCGTCCCTTACTTTCCGCAGATGATTCGCATTCTCGAAAAGCAGGCCATTCGCCGCCAGGCGTGCCCGATTGATCTGCGGACGTATCACTGGATGGTCGAGCATGGTCTCGTGGAAAAGCAGGCTGAACTCATCCGGGGTGTCATCATCGAAAAAATGAGCAAGTCTCCGTTGCACGAAACCACAGTCCGCAAGCTCTACCGTCGTGTACTCGCGGCTTCCGCCGAGACCATGATTGTGACGAAAGAAGCTCCAATTTCCACCCGCGACTCCGAGCCCGAGCCGGATGTGGCCGTGGTCATGGGAACTGACGATGATTTCGCTCAGGCTCATCCGTCCACGGCGGTGGTGGTGATGGAAGTGGCGGTGAGCAGCGAAGAAATCGACAGGGAGAAAGCTGACATCTACGCCGAAGCAGGGGTCCCGGAGTTTTGGCTGGTGCTGGCGGTTGAGAAAAAGATCGAACTCTTTACGCACCCGCTCAACGGCATTTACAGCGTGAGAACTATTTTCGGAATGGGCGATACGGTGCAAAGTGCCGCACTGCCCGCGCTGCGAGTCCCAGTCGCGGGGCTCTTCACAGTCTAAGCTATTTCTTCCTCGCCCAAGGCACGAAGGCGCTCACGGTGCGCTGGTATTCGCGGTAGGCGTCGCCTTTGCTTTTCACCGCATATTCCTCAGTGAGCGGGATGCCTGTCACTTTCCACAGAAAATAGAGCATCAGCAGCGGGCAGATGAGCGTCATCCAGCCATACGGCGAGCCAAGAGCGGTGAGGAAAAACGCCCACCAGATGAGGCTCTCGAAGAAGTAATTCGGGTGGCGCGAATATCCCCACAGCCCGGCCTGGCACACGCGGCCACGGTTCGCGGCGTCGGCTTTGAAGTTCGCAAGCTGGCGGTCGGCGATGGCCTCTCCGCAGAGTGAGATGACCGCAAGGGCGAGCCCTGCGATTTCCAGCACGGAGAGGGTCGGCACCGGATTCCACGCGATGATGAGAAACGGGAGGGAAAAGATGACCACGAGGACCGCCTGCATTTGGAAAAAAAGGTAGAACATCCCCGTGCCCGGCCAGCGTGCGCGCAGCGTTTCATAGCGGGTGTCTTCCACTGGATGATGCTTCAAAACGCGCAGCAAAATGTAAGTCCCTAGTCGCAGACTCCACAGCACGCCCACCGCGACGATGGGCCATTTGCGCTCAGCGACGGCGGGACTATTCAGCGCATAGAATGGTGCGAGGATGGCGACGCCGTAAGACCACGCGACGTCGAGTAAGCCGTAGTTTTTTACCCGGACGCTGATCGCCCACGTGACGGTGAAATACGCGACGGCAATGGCGAGTCCGATGAGAAGTTGGTTGAGCATGTTCCTTTCAGAGATACGCCGTGGGGCCGATTGGAGAAACGGTCAATTTTTGAAATCAATCGCCACCGCCACCGCCTGCTCCGCCGTCAGAAAATCAATCGCCCCTCCGTTAAAATACAACTTCACCCGCCGAAATCATATCCAGACACCGCGGAAGATTGCGCATCTCCGCGCTCTCCGATTTCCGCTCTCCGCAATCGCCATCTCCACCACATCCACGCACAGACTCTCATTCTTCGTGTCCCCATCGCCCAGCGGCACCGTGCGCGATTTCCAGCACCCGCCAGTATCGCAGCACCGCAGCACCCCGTTCGTGTCCTCAGCAGCAAATTGCGCGTTTTCATGGCAGAACACCGAATGGAGTCATAACGCGTAATGGAGCGGCTACGCCTGCTGCCGCACTTCACACGCGAAGCGCAGATCTCCAAGCCTCCGCAAAAATGAATGGGCGCTTCGCGCATCGAAGGCGGCAGCAGGATGCAGCCGTTCCCTTACCCCGCTTCGCATAGCGACGGCCTTTAACCGCTGAACATGCACATTCATACCCGCCACCCATCCGCCCCCTCCCCAAACCCGCGCCGCTGCCCGTCGCTGATTCGGATACGGTCCATCACCTCCCGGTCCTTCCCAAAATCCGGCAACCTCCCGCCCGCGCCACGAAAAAGAAGTTACTTTGTGTGTGGTTCATTAGCGCGGGATTCCGGGATAAAATTGCCGGACTGGGAAATAGGACCGCCGGATTGACCGCTGATGCTCCGGGACTTGGAAACAACGCAGCCGCATTGAACGATGACTTGCTGTTTCAAACGCTCAGACCTCGCGCTAATCCCATTCCCAATTCCCGATTTTTGATGAGCCGCTGGAGCATGAGCTACAAGCGTTGCGAGACTCGAAGAATCATCACTGCTCTGCTGATGAAGGCCAAATTGAATAGCAAGAGAAACTTGCTATTCTTTTTTTGCAGCCAGATTGGAGTAAGTCCGGCGAAGAATCGGAAGCATGGCGTAGTAAATGGCGGCTGCGACGAATGGCGCGACGAGCGCCCAGACGATGATCCCGCGGACGGCAATCATTCCGAAGTCGGCGAAGAATTTCCCCACGTCTGCGGTGAAGCGTTCGAGCAGATACGGGATGGAAAGCGGGATGTGCGCGATGCCGAACAGGTCGCTGCCGGCGCGGTAGGTCGGGATGAGGAGTGCGAGTTGTGCGGGGTAGGCGAGGTGGTTGACAATCTGAATGACGGGGTGAATTCAGCCGCAAGGCCCACGCGACGAGTCCGCACAAAAGCGTGGCGGAACCGAGGATGGGGAACACGCCGAGGATAAACCCGAGAGCCACGGTGAGCGCGAGTTTCTCGGGAGTGGCTCCCTGTTTTAGCTGCGCAATGACAGGCGCAACGATGCGGCGTCGCCACCACGATTCGTGCGGGACGACGTCGGTCATTTCCGACGAAGCAGCAGGTCTTCCATCTTCGCCGTGAGCGGGAGGCGGAAGAGCTGGATGAGCATGTAAATAGCCATGGCGATGTTGCCGAGAAGCAGGATGCCAAGCAGCCAGCCGAGACGAGCCAGCACCGTGGTCTCCTTATACGCCACCCACGCGTAAAAAGTGAGGAAGGCGAAATACGTGTCGAACAATGTGGCGATGAACCACGGATGCGTGGCGACTGCGCGAGGCGTATTCCAAAGCGCGACCTCCGTGCTCGCCCACCCGGTGACGGCGAACATGCTGATGAGGACGATGATGAATGCGATGCGCAGGAATAGAATCATGGCTGTGGAAAGTTACGCTTCGGTCTTTGCCGGAGACTCATCCGTGCCGCAGTCGTGGATTATTCGGCAGTGTGTAAACGGCCTGCACGACGCTGATGTTGCGCATGGCGAAGGCGGCTTCGCAGTATTGGAGGTAGTAGTTCCATTTGCGGATGAAGCGGTCGTCGAAGCCGAGTGCTCGCACTTCGGCGAGGCGGGCGTTGAAGTTTTCGAACCACATTCGGAGCGTGCGGGCGTAGCTGAGGCCGATGTCTTTGATGTCGTGGAGAAACAGGTCGCCGGTCTTGTTCATCGCGGCGTTCACGCGGCTGATGCTGAGGAGCAGCGAGCCGGGGAAGATGTGCTTCTGAATCCAATCCACGCCGCGGCGGAGTTCGGCGTGGCGGTTGTCGGGGACAGTGATGTACTGCACGCCGACCATACCGTGCGGCTTGAGCAAGCGATGGAGCTGGCGGCAGTAAGTGGGCAGGTAGCGGTCGCCGAGCGCTTCCATCATTTCGATGGAGACGATCTTGTCGAACTTGCCGTCGAGCTTGCGGTAGTCTTCGAGCAGGATGTCCACTTGGTCGGCGATTCCCTCGCGCTGAAACCGTTCTTTTGCGTAGCGGAATTGCTCCTGCGAAATGGTGACGGTGGTCACGCGGCATCCGTAGTTTTTCACCGCATGACACGCGAAGCCGCCCCAACCACTGCCGATCTCCAGCACATGGTCGCCGCTGCGGATGTGCAGTTTGCGGCAGAGCGCGTCGTATTTCTCGATCTGCGCGGCTTCGAGCGATTGGTCCGGCGCGGTGAAGATTCCGCTGGAGTAGGTCATCGTGGGGTCGAGCCAGAGACGGTAAAAGTCGTTCCCGAGATCGTAGTGCTCAGCGATGTTTTGCCGGGCGGTAGTGAGGCTGTTGGGGCGCAGCAGGTGATTGATCCGGTTGGTGAATTTGAGCAGGCCCAGCGCAAACGAGCGCGTCTTCGAGCCGGACATCGCGGGCGAGTTCTCGATGTTCAGGACGGCCCACGAAATAACCCGCTCAATGTTGTCTGTCTCCCAATCGCCATCGACGTAGCTTTCACCGAACCCGATGTCGCCGTGTAGCACGCAGCGTTTGAAGAACGCCGTGCTGCGAATGCGCATGGTCGCGTTGTTGGACCCGCCGGGAGTGCCGATGGTGTGCTTGGTGCCGTCGGGCAGCTCCAGCGCGAGCGAGCCCTCCGTCATTCTACCAAGTGCATCCAGGACGATGCGCTGGTAAAGGCCGGGCTGTGTCGTTGCAGAAAGTGGAGCTGTGGCGGTGAGCGATTCGTTCATGGGGCTTTCGGAGCGATGGAAGAGTGTGGTTTCAGGACGTCGCGCTGCATGTCGGGATTGGCGTTCTTGCGATGAAAAGGAAGCCGTTTCAACCACAGAATGAACGCGTGCCAATGAATGAGGCTGATCACTTTCAGTGTGATGAGCGGATACTTGAGTGTGAGCCACAACAGCCGTCCGCTAGTGAGCGGCGTGCGTTTTCCCGTGAGCGCGCTGAGTAAAACGCGGCGCTCGCCATCGCGGTCGTCGATGTGAATTTCGAGGATGTCGCCGGGGACGCGGAGCTTGAAGTCGAACGAGAGGTCGAGCGCGGAGAATGGGGAGACGTAGAAGTGCTTCGGCGTGATGAGTCGGAAGGTGCCATCCGCATTCGGCGCGGGAATAAGGTAGGGCTTTTGCTCACCGAACGTGTTCCCCACTTGGACGACGGCGCAGAAGGGCGACCCCGCTGCGTCGAAGCAGAAGAAAAATGAGACTGGATTGAAGACGTAGCCGAGCACGCGCGGTAGAGTGACGAACTGGATACGCCCGCTGGGCGGAAATTGGATGCCGTTCTGCGCGAGATAACCGATGACGTTTTCCTTCACCGACTTGTTCTCAAAGCCCGCAATCGTGAGGTGGTCGCGGTCGCGAAACTCGTAAAGGTTCCAGCGATTGCGGCTGAAAAAAGGGATGCGAAGGGAGTCGATCTCATCGAGATCGAGCGAAAACATGAATATACGATAGCGAAACTGATTCACCTTCGGCTCCAGCCGGTGATGCATCACGTCGCATTCGTAGAGGCACGAGTTCATTTCCAAATCGGCTCGCCCGTCACGGCTCGCGCGCATTCCAGCCCGCTTGTGAAACCGTCTTCGTGGAAGCCATACTTAAACCAAGCTCCGGCATAGTAGGTCGTCTGGTCGGGCGAGATACGGTTGAGCGCGGGCAGTTCCTTTTGCGCGGCGATGGCGGCGAGGTTGAAAAGCGGATGTTCGTAGTCGATGCGGCGATGCACTTTATCCGGCGCGATTTGGTCGTGGCAGTTAAGCGAGACGAAATAGTTCGCACGGTCTGAGACGCCTTGAAGCTGGTTCATCCAATAGTGGACGGTCGGGAGTCCGTTGCCGCCGGCTTCGATCCGGTAGTTCCACGCAGCCCAGCAGCGGCGGGTGCGCGGCATGATGGATTCGTCGCTGTGAAGCGTGGCGATGTTGGGCTGGTATTTGAATTCCCGCAG
>JAYSTZ010000752.1:0-2611 GCA_043719365.1 Verrucomicrobiaceae bacterium
GCTCACCTCCTACTCGTCATTGGCGGCGGAATTGCTGCCTACAAAAGCCTGGAGCTGATCCGGCGTGCACGCGAGCGCGGGCATTCGGTGCGCGTGGTCATGACGGCCGGCGCGCAACAGTTCGTCACGCCGCTCACTTTTCAAACGCTCTCGCGCCACGCCGTCGTCATCGATGTCTTCGCCGGCGCGCACGGCTGGAAGCCCGGCCACATCGAACTCGCCGACCGCGCTCACCTGCTGCTCATTGCGCCCGCTTCCGCCAATACCATCGCCGAACTCGCACACGGGCTCGCATCGCATCCGCTCACTGAGATCGCCCTTGCGACACTCGCTCCCGTTTTGATTGCTCCGGCGATGAACGGGAAAATGTGGGATCATCCGGCGACGCTGGCCAACGTATCCACGCTCAAATCACGACGGGTGGAGTTCGTCGGACCAGTCGAAGGGGAGCTTGCATGCGGCTATCAAGGCCTCGGAAAACTCGCGCCTGTCGCCGATATTGCCGAGCGGGCGCTGGCTATCGCGCGGGCGCAGTTTCAGCGAGGATAGAAGGGGATGCCGTCCTTCGTGTTTCTCACTATCGTTGGAGTGATCGCATTTGCCAATGCCGCGAGGCGCAAGAAGCGAAAGCGCAACGATGGCGGCTTCCCCGAGAACCGGAACGACGAAGAATGGGGCCGCGAGAATGATCACTCCAGCGACGGTAGTCACGGCCACGATGGAGACGGAGAGTAGTGTTCTCCGTCACTCAAACTCGCACAATTCCTCGACATAACGCGCCGAGCCATCTCGCAACCAACCGTCGAGTTGGGCTTGATCTTTGAGCTGCTGGCCGCGCTGGCGGGAGACCACGATGAAGCGGCTGTCAATCTCCGGCAGCGCGGTGAGGTCGCTCCACAGCTTCTCAAATTGCGCGACGGGGAAGACGTCTTCTTGGCCGTGGCCCCAGCGTTTTTTTACGTCCTTGAGCGTGATGTAGGTCGGCACTTTCGCGGCGAGTGCGCGGATGGCGGCGGTGATTTTTTCTTCGTTCTCTGCTAGAACATCTTCACGGGTGAGGTTCATGGCACGGAGGAAGCCGTCCACGTCAATCCACGTCGTCATGGTGTTGTAGTATGTGAGGTCGAATTCGACTTCTTCGCGTGGCATCGCGAGCCCTTCGACGAGGCGTGGGCGTCCGTCCACTCGGGCCAAGCCGCCGCCGCGATCATCGAGCCGCCGAGTGATGACCTCAAAGCTGAGGGTCGCGCCGCTTTCTAAATGCTGACCGAGAATCTCGGGGTCGAGATTCGCGCCGGTGGTATCAATGTTGTGCAGCATGAGCGTGCGGAGCTGCGGGCGCTCGCGCAGCAGCGCGGCGAGCGTGCCGTTGC
The DNA here is from genome assembly GCA_043719365.1 of Verrucomicrobiaceae bacterium. Classification (GTDB taxonomy): domain Bacteria; phylum Verrucomicrobiota; class Verrucomicrobiia; order Chthoniobacterales; family Chthoniobacteraceae; genus SXWH01. Next base: position 1,374 of record JAYSTZ010000752.1, read on the forward strand.
GCAGCATGTTTGGCACTTCGTAAAAATGGCCGACGGGGTGCAGGCATTGCAGCGGCAAGTTGTCGCGATATTCGCCCGCTTCGCCCGCAGATTCCGCCCAGCGCAGGAGCGCGGCGCGGAGGGATTCGCGGACTTTTTGCTGCTGCTCGTCGAGCGTCTGCTGGGGCATTTCCTCCCACGCAAATCGCAGGTCGCGCGCCGTCGGGATGAGCCGCAGCCCGACGCTCTTGCCCTTGCTAAAAATGACGGGGCCGTCGTAGCCGTAGTTGCCCGCGTTCGCGAGGAAAGCGGAGAGCGGCCCGTGCGTGAGAAAGCTCGTGGTGAAGACGTGGGGAACCGGCATCCCGGCTTCGCTGGCAGTCTTCTGCGACTTGGCGAGATGGACTTCGAGGAAGGTGCGGTGGCGTCCACCGAGCTTGCAGAAAGGATGCAGCGATTTCACGACGCCCGCACCCTGCGTCCAGCGGGAAGCCGCGCCAGCCGCGAGGGTGACGACGGCGACCTCGCCAGCGGCGAGGGATGCCGCGCCGCGCTGGCAGTAGGACAGGCTTCCAGCCTGCGGGAGTGGGACAGGCTTCCCAGCCTGTCCAGAGCGATCCGCCGAAGCACGATACATCCCCTCCTTCACACCAGCTTTCGCCGGATTGTCCCAAATATAGTGCTGTACTGAACGTAACTCATCCGCAGTCCGAACAATGTGATCAAAGCTCTCGTCTTGCCAAAGTTTGCCTGCCGTCCCGAGTAGCTCGTTAATCTTATTTGCCGTGAAAGATTTCCAAGAATGCAGCGCCTTGGACAAAGACTCATCGCCGCCCGCCGAAACGAGGACGTGAACATGGTTTGGCATGATGACGTAGGAGCCGAGCCAGTATCGCTCGCCGTCGAAATGCTGAAGGGCCGATTCGACAATTTTTGAAACCTCTGGCCGCGATAGGGCGCAAGAGCCTGCTCCTTTATCAAGGTGCTCTTCAAATGCGTCGTAGAAACGTCGGTAGTATTCGTCGCGTCTTTCGTTACTCCAAGGGCGCGGATGGGCTTTGAGCCATTGGTCGCGCTCGGCTCGCCAGTTTGCCAACACACTTTTGGGCAATGAATCAGCAAGGCGGAAAGTCACGAAATACGTAACGCCCGGCTGACGCCAGTGGGGAAGGTGTCGGGAGGCGATTGAGGCCGGTTGACTCAGATCGAATGGTTGGAAGAGGTGTCGGCCATGCGTAGTAGGACAGGCTTCCAGCCTG